>JBAVMZ010000451.1:0-4093 GCA_049690595.1 Occallatibacter sp.
GGGGGGTGTAATCGATCCGGATTGGCTGGGTTTCCACATTGCGCTCAAGATGATTCCTTTCCTGTCCTCGACGAACTCGGTTGCCAAGGCAGGGGCCTTTTCCCTAAGACCCATTGGGAGAATTTGCGGACCGCAACGCGGATAGCGATTAGCGGCTACACTCTGGATGGTATCGCCTCACGCCCCGGCGCTGGTATCGCCTTGGCGATATTCTATGCCGTGCCTCAGTGGATTTTCTCCCCACCGCCTCCACTGCATCTCCGGGGTTCCCTTTCCGCCAACACCGCCTCCACGGTCGCCAATCCCGCCATGCTTCGACACTCCACCCTCCGCGCACCGAAAATCCTCTAAGCTTGTCTCATGACCGACCGTGAACTGCTCGCCCGTATCGCCCGTTCTCCCGGCGAAAAAGCAGGCTACAAACAGCTTGTCCGCGAGCTCGGTCTCGGCGGCGGCCGCGAGCGCCGTCTGCTCCTCGAGCAGCTTGCCCGCCTTACCGGCCGCGGTGAGCTCTCCAAGCTCGACCGCGACCACTGGGCCATTCCGCGACCCCTCGCTTCCCGCGAGAACCTCGTCGCCGGCCGCCTTGACCTCCATCGCGATGGCTACGGCTTTGTCCGTCCCAACTCCCGCCGCGCCGGCCGCACCGCCCCGCCGGAAGACGACATCTTCATCCCTCCCACCGAACTGAGCGGCGCCATGCAGGGAGACCAGGTCCTGGTCGAACTCGATCCGCCCCGCCCTGAAGGCCGCCGCTCCGGCCGCGTCCTCCGCATCCTTGAGCGCCGCAACCCCACCGTCGTTGGCATCTTTCACTACTCGCGCTACGGCCGCAACGAAGCCAACGTCGTCGTCCCCTTCGACGAGCGCATGACCCAGCACATCCTCATCCCCGAGGGCCAGGAGATTCCCCCGGAGCCTGCCGCGCCCGCCTCCACCCCCCACCGCGTCCTCGGCCCCGAGGCCCAGGCCCGCCTCGACCTCAACAACCTCGAAGGCCTCGTCGTCGACGTCGAAATCACCAGTTGGCCCTCCCCCACACGGCCCCCCATCGGCCGCGTCATCGAGCTCGTCGGCCACCCCGACGACTTCGGCGTCGACGTCGAGATGATGATCCGCAAGCACCAGCTCCCCCGCGTCTTCCCCGAAAACGTCCTCGCGGAAGCCCGCGCCGTCGCCCATCTCCACCCTGAAGAGTCCGCCGCCCGCCGCGACTTCCGCCACCTCCCCATCGTCACCATCGACGGCGAGACCGCTCGCGACTTCGACGACGCCGTCCTCGTCTCCGACCGCCCCGACGGAGGTTTCCACCTCCAGGTCCACATCGCCGACGTTGCCCACTACGTCCGCCCCGGCTCCGCCCTCGACCTCGAAGCCCGCCTCCGCGGCGCCAGCGTCTACTTCCCCGACCGCGCCATCCCCATGCTCCCCCAGGAGCTCTCGACCGATATCTGCAGCCTCCGCCCCGGCCAGGACCGCCTTGTCCTCAGTTGCCTCATGGACCTCGATCCCACCGGCCGCATCGAGAGCTACCAGATCGTCGAAGGCGTCATCCGCTCCGTCGCCCGCATGACCTACACCGAGGTCCACTCCATCCTCGAAGGCGACGAGCCCACACGCGCCCGCTACGCCGCCCTCGTCCCGGACTTCGAGCGGATGCACCGCCTCGCCGTCCTCATGAACCGCCGCCGCCAGCAGCGCGGGTCCATCGACTTCGACCTCCCCGAGCCCGTCATCGAATTCGACGAGCACGGCCAGATGCGCGGCATCGCCCGCGCCGAGCGCACCTGGGCCAACCGCCTCATCGAGGAGTTCATGCTCGCCGCCAACGAGTGCGTCGCCACCTGGCTCGAGGACCTCGGCGTCCCCTCCCTCTACCGCATCCACGAGAAGCCCGAGCCCCGCCGCGTCGTTCAGTTCGAGGAAATCGCCGCCGGTTTCGGTTACTCGCTCGGCCTCGGCGCACTGCCCGTCAAGCGCGTCGTCACCCGCGGCGACCGCCGCCAGTCCCAGCGCTCAGGCCGCCCGGCCCGCGCCCTCGAGGTCGCCGAGGACATCCCCGTCACCCCCCGCATGTACCAGAAGCTCGCCGCACGCATTGAAGGCAAACCCGAGGAGCGCATCCTCAGTTACCTCATGCTCCGCTCCCTCCGCCAGGCCCGCTACTCCGAGGTCAACGAAGGCCACTTTGCCCTCGCCGCCCCCACTTACACCCACTTCACCTCGCCCATCCGCCGCTACCCGGACCTCATCGTCCACCGCATCGCCAAGGCCCTCCTCGATGCCCGCGTCGACTCCTCCGCCACCCTCCCCGAGAACCGCAACAGCTCCCCCTGGACCCATCCCAACGAAGGCCTGCACGGCATCGTCCTCCACCGCGCCCGTCCCGGCTCAGCCACCGCAAACTCCGCTAACTCCGCTGCGTCCGGCCTCCCCACCGACGCCCCCATCCCCGAGCCCGAACTCGCACAGATCGCCGACGAATCTTCCCAGTCCGAGCGCCGCGCCGCCGACGCCGAGCGCGAACTCGTCGAGTGGAAGAAGGTCCGCTTCATGCAGGACCGCGTCGGCGAGGAGTTCGCCGCCCTCGTCCTCAATCCCGCCAAGTTCGGTCTCTTCGTCGAGCTAACCGACCTCTTCGTCGAGGGACTCGTCCCCATCGACTCCCTCTCCGGCGACCACTACACCTTCCGCGAGAACACCCGCGAGATCGTCGGCGATCGATGGGGCCGCCGCTTCCGCGCCGGCGACCGCGTCCAGGTCATCCTCGACCGCATCCTCGCACAGGAGCGCAAGCTCCAGTTCTCCATCGTCGAGGAGCCCATCCCCCTCACCGGCCGCAAGCCCGCAAAGGCGCCCCCCAAACCCGCGAAAAAGAAGCGCAAGGAGCCCGCCCACACTCCCCGCGCCGCCAGGCCCGGCAAGCGCTTCGGCAGCAAGGGAAAGCGCCGCTGACCGCCCTCGCCCCCCGCCAGCCTGTGGGGAAAGTCAGGTTTTGAAAGAGCACGGCTTCACAGGCTGCGGAAAGACCCGGATGGAGTGGACCTTGTGACAGCCCGGCGCCGGATTTTCGACCCGCGATGGATGAAACCCGTCTCACCTAAGGGGCCACCCCACTGCGCCGGCCCGGACCGCGGCGCCTTCTTGAAGGTCGCATCGGCGTGGTGCGCCGGCAGCAGCGGCTGCCGCCCGCCCAGAATCTCTTCAATCGTCAGAATCTGCACCCGTGGATACGTCGTCCCATCCGGCGAGCGGTAAAACCCCGCCTCCGCCGCCTCCTTCAGCATCGGCTTGGTCGGCGGCTCAAAGCACAGAAACACCCCGATCTCCGCCTTTTCGTGCTGCAGCACCCCCACCGGGTCCCGCACCTGCGACACCGTCACACCCCCGGCCGGAAGGAACCCAGCCTCTCCGGCCCGCACGGAATCCATTTGTAGCGCCGGACGCTGACTGGCGGTAGTGCGAGCCTCCCGGCCCGCGCTTCTTCCTCATTCCGCGCCCGGAAGGCTTACAAGATGTGCATCTTCGCAGGAGGCTGCTCGGGATGGTCTCCCAACTGGGATTCGCTGGCTTTTGCGGCAGCCACTTTCATGCTCTCGCGCATGGGTCTCAGCGTGAGCAACTCCTCTGCCAGATATCCAGCATGAGTTCCATCTGAAAAGACCACAATGAGGCCGTCTGGTCCATCCAATTCGACACTCAGCAACCCAATAGCGCCGCTCATCCCAAAGACAATAAAGCCAATCCAATGCGAAGTATGGTCTGAACTGAACACTCCTGGGGGCAACCGGGGGTGAGACGGAGCGCAACCCCAGGGTCAAGCCGCCTGGTGCCCCTCCCTCAGCCGAGTGCCGGGTGCCCCATCCTTCGCCGTCTTTCTGGCGAAGGGTGGGAAACCACGAACCCCGCCCCACCCCGCGCCCCCCCCGTCAACCCCTCCCCCTCCCAACCCAATGAAAACACACGCACAACTCATTGCCGCCAATTACCCTCCCCCGGCGCACACTCGGGGTGAGGACGAGTGCGGCCGCCCGGAAACCTCCCTGGGCAATCCAACCCCCGCTCGCCAGCAGCCCATGCCCCACATCACCGT
>JBAVMZ010000452.1:0-2580 GCA_049690595.1 Occallatibacter sp.
CCGTCGTCCCCGGCTCCGCCGTCAGCGCCCAGTTGGTCCGTGGCGACCTGGAGATTGCCGCCACCTGCACCGTCACCTACATCGACCCGAAGCAGTTGCTTGCCTGCGGTCACCCGGTGCTGCAGGCTGGGCCCATCTCGCTGCCGATGACCTCGGCCGAGGTGGTGGCCACGCTGGCCTCGCCGCTCAACGCCTTCAAGATCGTCAACACCGGCCCGGTGATCGGCGCCTTCACCCAGGACCGCGACGCCGCCATCCGCGGCGTGCTGGGCGAGCCGGCGCGGATGATTCCCGTCCACCTAAGGATGCATGGAGCCGGCAGGGAGCGGCGGGTCAACGTCGAGGTGCTCGACCTGGCCGGCATCACGCCGCAGGCGGTGCTGGTCACGCTCTTCAGCTCGTTGCTCGAGTCCAACGACTCGACCGCCGAGACCAGCTATCACCTGACCGGCTCCGTCCACCTGGACGGCTATCCGGCTGCGCCGCTGGACCTGTGGGCGCCGGGCGGCGAGGGCGGGGGAGCGGCGCTGGCCGCGGCCCTGCTGGCCGGCGAGCGCTTCAGTCGCCTCTACTCGAACCCCGGCCGGATGGGCCTGGTCCGCGCCGTCGATCTCGATGTCGAATCGATCCCGCGGCGCGTCGATCTCCAACTGGATGGCGCGCGGCTGGTCTCCGGAGACATCGTCCGCGCCGGCCAGACCGTCGAGGTCGAGGCTACCCTCCGCCCCTGGCGGCAGCCGGCGCGCAATCTGCGCATCTCCTTCAAGGTCCCGGCGCGGCTGGGTCCGGGGAATCTGCGCATTCTGGTTTCGGATGCCGGGACGCTGGACCGCACGCTGGACCAACCCCGCCAGACCACGCACCCCCCCTCGCTCGACGCGGCGCTGGCCCAGGCCGCGCGCCTGCATCCCGGCGATCGCCTTTACGTGAGCCTGCTCACTCCGGACGCGCAGGCCGGCCTGGAAGGCCAGACGCTGACAACCCTTCCGCTTTCAATGGCCAACGCTCTGGAGCCCCTCCGCTCGGCGCAGGAGGCCAGCCTGCATGGCGAGTCCGCCGAGCTGGCCGCCGAGGCCGAGGCGGGAGGCATTGTCTCCGGTTATGCCGTTCTCAACCTCCGCATCGACCCCGGAGGAGGGTTAAACTAGAGGTTGGGGAAGACACACTCTCATTTGTTACGCGCGGGCCCCTTTTTGTTCGATGCCATTTTCCTTCCCCGGTGAGGATGCACAACCGATCATGAGCCACATTCAAGGACTGGCAGTACATGCGGCAGGAGCTGAACTCCTGCCCTTCAAGTACGATCCCGGCGAACTGGGCGCCCAGGATGTGGAGATTGCCATCAGCCACTGCGGTGTCTGCCACAGCGACCTTCACCTGATCTCCAACGACTGGGGCATCAGCCAGTATCCCTTCATCCCCGGCCACGAGGTCGTGGGCACGGTCAACGCCGTCGGCTCCGAGGTGCGCTCGCTCGCCGCCGGCCAGCGCGTGGGCCTGGGCTGGCAGTCGAACTCCTGCGGCATCTGCG
Organism: Occallatibacter sp.; assembly: GCA_049690595.1. GTDB lineage: Bacteria > Acidobacteriota > Terriglobia > Terriglobales > Acidobacteriaceae > Telmatobacter. Next base: position 1,532 of record JBAVMZ010000452.1, read on the forward strand.
AGTGGTGTACGCGCGGGCTTGAGAACCTCTGCCCGGCCTCGGAGGGCACCTGCGTCCACCGGCACGGCGGCTATGCCGACCTTGTCCGGGCCAATGCCCGCTTCGTGCTCCCCATTCCCGACGCCCTGGCCAGCGAGGGCGCCGCCCCGCTGCTCTGCGGCGGCATCACCGTCTATAACCCCCTGCGCACCCACGGCGTGAACCCGTCGTCGCGCGTCGGTGTGGTTGGCATCGGCGGCCTGGGCCACATGGCCATCCAGTTTGCCCGCGTCTTCGGCGCCGAAGTGACGGCCTTTTCCACCTCCACGGCCAAGGAAGAGGAGGCGCGCTCACTGGGCGCCCACCACTTCGTCAACACCCGCGAGACCAAGGCGATGAAGGACATCGCCGGGACGATGGACTTCATCCTGACCACCGTCAACGCCGACCAGGACTGGGGCGTCTACCTCGGCGCGTTGCGCCCCACCGGCACGCTCTGCTTTGTCGGCGTGCCGCCTTCGCCGGTTAGCGTCCACGCCTTCCCGCTCATCTCGGGCCTGCGTTCCATCTCTGGCAGCCCCATCGGCAGCCCGCACATGCTGCGGGAGATGCTCGACGTGGCCGCCCGCCACGGCGTCAAGGCCACCACGGAGCTCTTCCCCATGGCCAAGGCCAACGCCGCCATCGAGAAGGTGAAGAAGAACAAGGTCCGCTACCGCGCCGTCCTGGCGAATTAGAGCCTTCGGCCGCGTGATTTCGTAATCTCGCCCAGGACCTTGGGTGCCCCAGGTCTGGATTCTCAGACCTGGGAAACCACAATACTCGACGGCTGCGGTATTAGGCCTCTGACCGCCTGAACAGGCCGTGGAAGACTCGGCAAATGGCACGGAACGATGTGTCAGGGCACGACTTCAGTCGTGCCGATAGAGCCCATAGAATCAATCGGGCTTTAGATGGGATGAGACGGCTGGTCCCGCGGAGAGCTAGGCTTTCCGCAGCGCACTCGAGGTGCTAGGAGGAGACCAGCCGATGAAGAAGGTTAGCAAACAAATGCCGAAGATGGAAGCGAC
>JBAVMZ010000453.1:0-10853 GCA_049690595.1 Occallatibacter sp.
CAGCCGGACGGCCTGCGCCAGCGGCGGCGCGGCCAACTCGGGCTTGCCCAGGTCCAGGTAGCAGCCGCCCAGTCCCACCAGCGCCTCTTCGAAGTCAGGGAAGCGCTCGACGACGCGCTCGAAGTGCTCGCGCGCATCTTCCGGGTGGCCGGCTTCGGCGGCCAGCACGCCCAACTCGTAGCCGGCGTTGCCGTTGCCGGGGTCGTTGGCGAGCTCGGCGTTGAACTCGCGCACGGCGGCCTCGCGGTCCTCCGGCTTTTGCGCCTCGCGGAAGCGCGCCAAATAGACGCGCCCCAGCCGGTAGTGCGTGCCCGGCCGGCGCGGGTCGATCGCCAGCACGTGCTCAAAGGCGGCGATGGCCGCCTCGTAATTCTTCTGACTTTCGTTGGCCTCGCCCTGCGCCTGCAGCATCCACACCGAGCCCGGCGCCTTGTCGTGCAGCCGCTCCATCACCACGTAGGCCTGATTTCCGTAGACTCGCCCCGTGTGGTAGAGCACCTCGGGATCGTCCGGGAAGGCTTTGTTCAGCTCCAGAGCGGCCTCGACGGCGTCGGCGTCGCGGTCCAAGGCGGAGTAGGCGCGGAGCAGTTCGAGTCCACATAGGCGTCGCGTCTCCTTGTCGGCGGTCTGGCGGAAGGCCTTTTCCAGGCGCGGGAACGCCTCTTCAAAGCGGCCCAACTCGGCCAGCGAGAGGCCGAGCAGGCTGTCGAGGCGGGGCAGGCCGGGCTTGAGCTTTTGCGCGGTCCGGATCTCGGTGACGGCGGCCTGGTACTGGCGCAGCTTGAAGTCGATGGCGCCGAGCGTGGCGTGCACCTCGGCGATGGAGGGCTCGAGGCGGGCCAGCTTCTCGAAGGCGGCCTGCGCGTCAGCATAGTGGCCCTGGGCCATTGCCTGCTGGCCGTCGGCGGCAAGTTGCGCGGCATCGTCGTCTCTGGGCGCCTGGGCGGCGGCCAAAGGGCAGAGCAGCAGCAGAGCGGTAAGAAATGTGCGTGGATGGGCCATGGAAGGAGTGTATCTCCGGCGCAGAAAAAGCCGCCACGCCGGTCGGGCGTGGCGGTTTCCAAGTGGTTCAGGAGGCATGAATCAGAAGGTGAGCTTTCCGCCGAGCTGGATGATGCGCGGCGACGAGGCTCCTGTAATCCTTCCAGCGGTGGCTGAAGACGAGTTCACGCTGTTGTCGATGACTTCGTTGCCGCCTGAGCCGCCAACGACCAAGCCGCCCACGTCACCGGAGTACTGGTGGTGGTTGAAGGTGTTGAAAGTATCCACGGTGAGCTTGAAGTTCAGCGTTTCGGTGAAGTGGAAGTTCTTGGCAAATCCCATGTCCCAGTTGTTGATGCCGGGCTGGCGGAGGAAGTTGCGGGTGGTGTTGCCGAAGGTGCCGGGTAGTTGCTGGCTGAAGCAGGACATATTCAGTCGCTGGAACTTGCCCGTCAGGTTGCCGTGGTAGTTGCACCCCGAAACGAGGTTGGGCCGCGGAGCCACGGTGCCCTGCACTCCGCCGATGTCGTTCGAGGTCACACCGAACGGGAATCCGGTCTGGAAGGTTGTGATGCCGGTCAGTTCCCAGCCGCCAATCGCGAGGTCCTCGAGGCGGCCTGCGCCTGGGGCGATCTTCTTGCCGTGGCCGATGGGCACGTTGTAAATGAAGCTCGAGACAAAGCGCTGATCGACGTCGAAGTCGGACGGTCCGTAGTCGAGCTTCGTGTTGTGGTTGTCCATGAACCCCTGGTAGCCGGTGCCGCTGGCGCCCACGCCCGCTGCCGCCGACTTGTCGTCCTTCGAGTTGGCCCAGGTGTAGACGGCGGTCACGGCCGTGTCCTTGGCGCGATGTTCGAACTTGACGTTCATCGCGTTGTAGTGGGAGTAACCGTGGAAGTCCGAGTCGATGTAGAAGCCCTGGAAGTTCTTGTAGGGCAAGCGGGGGAAAGAACCATCGGGCATGGCCGTGTAGGCCGAGCACGGCGCCTTGCTGAGGTTGTCGTAGTTGCCGCTCGCGTCCTTGTGCTGGCAGAATGGCTGATCGTTGGCCGACAGAGCATACGGTTGCGCGATGTCGTGGCGGTTCAGCAGGTGGATGGAGTGTGTGCCGATGTAGTTGACCTCGAGGGTGGTGTTCTTCGCCACCTCGCGCTCGACCGAAGCGGTCCAGGATTGGACGTAGGGATTGAGCGGATTCTCCGATTCGATGACCGCGATGAACGAGAGGGTCGATGCGGGGAATGCGCCCAGGGTGTTGTAACTGGGGAACAACTGGTTGCTAAACTTCGGCAGAGTGGTTACCGAGGACGGGACCAGGCTGTTGCGAATGCTGTAGGGGTAAATGTCGGCCGAGTCGTCGATCTCGCGACCCTCGTAGGAGTCGTAGAAGATCCCGTAGCCGCCACGGACGACCATCTTGTCGTTGAGGCGGTAGTTGAGGCCGAAGCGCGGCGCGAACGGCGTCTTCGAGCCGGGGTGAGGCACGGAGCCGCAGTAGCGCAGGATGGGGCCGGAGTTGGCGTCGCCTCCAGGAGCCACGCCGTTGCTGCTCAGCTTGGGATCGGCATAGCAGAGGCCGCCGTTCGCGTTCTTTGTGTCGAGCCAGAAGAAATGGTTCTGCGCTTCCGTGGTCGCGGCGCGGAAGTCCCAGCGCAGGCCCAGACTGACTGTCAGCTTCGGAGTCACCTTCCAGTCATCCTCGGCATACGGAGCGAAGTACTTGAAGATGTGCTTCTGGGGGTTGCCGGCCTCATTGGTCGGGCTCAGCGGGCCGGGCACGAATCCACCGACGTTGCCGTAATAGCCGAGCATCATGTCGGCCACGGCGTTGCCGCTTCCGCAGAGGGGAGCAGGAGCCCCGCCGTTGACGGAAACGGGCGCATTGGGACAGCTTCCGGCAGCCGAATTCTTCCGCGCCGTGGTCGATGAAAAGCCCCAGTCGCCGTAAAAATCGTCGTCCAGGTTGCGGGTCAGCGAGTAGGTGCGGTAATCCAGGCCAAGGCCAAAGGTATGCCGGCCCCTGACCGTGGTGAACGAGTCCGCCCACTCCCACGCCGGGCTGTCCGAGCCGCTGTAGGAGTTCACCGGGCCGCCGCCGCTCGAGTATGTCGACAGACCCACGTTCGGGTAGGTCTCCTGCAACGGGCCAAAATGCGTAAAGACGCCCGTCTCCGACAGCTCTGCCGCCAGTGTGGACGGAGGAGTGACCGAACTCTCCGGAGCATAGGCGTCCAGGTAGCCAAAGCGGAAGTTATTCACATTCGACCGGCCCAGGTTGATGGTGTGCGAGAGCGCCCATGCCTTCTGGTTTTCGAAGTACTCTTCGATGCCGTAGTTGAGCGAGCCGGAGTTATACAAGGAGTGGTTCACGTAGGTCGACTTGGTGTAGCGGCCAAAGACCGAACCCAGTTTGCCGAGGTTCTGATCGCCACGGTAGGTCTGCTGGTTGGTTCTCAGCGTTCCCGGATACCCCTTGACCATGTTGGTCACGCCCTCGGGCTGATTCGGGGTGGTGGGCGTCGCCCAATAACCGTGCTTGACGGCGACCTGTCCGATACGGGCCGTGAAAGCCGTCGAGGGCAGTTGATTGTTCGGGAACGCCTGCCCTGTGGTGGGATCCACCGGCATACAGTTGTAGCCGTTGTCCAGCAGAATCCCGCAATCGCTGGTTCCGTAGAGAGGCAGTTTTCCACCCGGCAGGGTGATCGTTCCATCCGTGCTCTTGATCCCGGTTGGATATGTCTCCGCGTCGAAGTTGCCCTGCAGCACCGCCGGGTTGGGAACCGTCTCGTAGGCAATGCCGCCGTTATTGATGCGCCATCCCTCGTAGTTGGCCATGAAGAAGCTCTTGTTACGCCCGTCATAGACCTTGGGGATGTAGACCGGCCCGCTCAGGACGAAGCCGAACTGGTTCTGTCGCAGAATCGGGTTCGAGGTGGCGGTGGCGCCGGGGAGGAACTGTTCGATGGTGGCGAAGGGCACCGCGTCGTATGCGTCGTTGCGGTTGTCTTCAAAGAAGGCACCGTGCAGCCGGTTGGAGCCGCCCTTGCTCACGATGTTGATCTGGCTGGCGGAGAAGCCGTATTCGGCCGGGTAGGTGCCGCTTTCCACCTTGAACTCCCCGATCGCGTCTTGCGACAGAATCACGGCCGGGGTGACCAGCGCCGGGTCGGTGTTGACCAGGCCGTCGAGGGTGTAGTTGTTGCCCTCGGGGCGTCCGCCGTTCACGCTGATGGCGTCGCCTTCGCCCTGGCGCATGGTGCCCTGCTCGCCGCCGACCGTGACCGCGCCGGCGCCGACCAGAAGCAATTGCATGAAGTTACGGCCATTCAACGGGAGCTCTTCCACCTGCTGCTGGCTCACAAGCTGCGAGAGCGCGGCCGAGTCGGTGTCCAGGGTGACCGCCTGCGCCGTCACTTCCAGAGTCTCGGTCACCGCACCGGGTCTCAAAGCCAGGTCCACGCGGATCTTCTGGTCGACATCGAGCTTGAAGCCGGTGGTGACGGACTTCTGGAAGCCCTTCGATTCCGCGGAGACGGAGTAGGTTCCGGGGTTCAGCGAGGGAGCATAGTAGTCGCCCGCCGAGCTGGTTACGGTGTGGAAGGCGACGTTGGTCGCCGTGTTGGTCACGGTGATCTTGACATTCGGGATGATGGCTCCCGTACTGTCGGTCACCGTTCCCAGGATCGTGCCTGTGGCGCCTGCCTGCCCGAATGCCAGGCCGGCTGTCGCCAGCAGGACAGCCAGGATAGAGCAGATTCTGAACGCTCGCATGTGGGGATGCCTCCTTAGAAGTTGGTCCTGTGGTAGGTTCGCTGGTTCAGTCCGACGGTCTGCGGCGTTCCAAACGGAGAAGAGGTTTCCATTTGAACGCGCCAAGACAGAGTTGGCCCTCAATGGGAGGTCATAGTAGGCACGCCGAGGAGAGAAAGTCAAGGAGAAAAATATTCCCCAAATGAACTCGCGGATTGTCGAAAACCCCTGCATCCCACTCAAACCTTTGAGTAAAGGGGATGCCGCTTTGCCCGTGCCTTACGCGAGAAAAGCCGCCGTCGGCCCGCCCTTCTCGCCCGCCTCCCCCGGACAGTTCCCGTTCACCCGGAGCTGGCTGCGCGGTCCGGCGCGGCCGACGCGAACACGCGCAGTGCGCTCGCCGCCGGGGCCAGAATCCAATTGACAGCCGAAGCCCCGGTTGGGTACCTTTCTCCCGCAGAGAAATTCTTTCATTTGGTAAAAATCGTCCCGGGATCGCGCCTGCGCCTTTCCAGAAACAGGGGGCGCGACGCACAATGGGGGAGCCTTCCGGCCGACCGCGCGCGCCTCGTCTGCGCGGAGGCCTTCTGCTGTGAGGTGAAGACCATGCGGAATTCCGCCGTCCTTCTTCTGGCTCTTGCCGCCGCGCTGCCTCTCGCCGCTGCTCCGGCCGCCAACGCTCCCGTCAGACCCGCCGCCGGCCCCGTCGAGCTCCGTATCGACAACCTCAAGGCGCCGCTCGGCATCGACGACCCAGCGCCCAGCTTCTCCTGGCAGTTGCGCGACGCGGCGGCTGGCGCGCGGCAGACCGCGTATCAGATTGACGTGGCCGTCGGCGCGAGCCTCTTCGACGCGGCGCACCCGCCGCTCTGGTCCAGCGGCCGGGTTGAGAGCGGCCAGTCGCTGAATGTCCGCTATGCCGGGCCGGCGCTGGAAGCCTCGACGCGCTACTTCTGGCGGGTGCGGCTCTGGGGCGCGGGCGGCAAGGCCTATCCGGCCAGCGCCGCCACTTGGTTCGAGACCGGGCTGATGAGCCAGGGCGCGTGGAAGGCTGCCTGGATCGGCTACGAAACGGCCGAGGAGGCCGCGGTGCGTCACGCGCCGGCCGCGTGGATCGCGAGTCCCGATGCCATTGCCCTGGCCGCCGAGCACGGCGCCGAGCGGCACTACTTCTATCGCTTTGCCCTCTCGCTCGGCAAGCCCGTGCGCCACGCCGCGCTCTACGCCACCGGGCAGGACACGGTCGCGGCCTGGGTGAACGGCGCGCAGGTGCTGAAGGCCGACCCGCTGCCGGGATGGAAGCAGATGCCATGGAAGAAGTTTGTCCGCGCCGATGTGACCGCGAAGCTGGCCCAGGGCGCGAATATCCTCGCCGTCGAGAGCGTTCACTATCTCGCCAATCCCAATGGCATGGCGGAGGAGAGCGCGCCGCCGACGATCGCCACGCTCTTCGTCGAGTACACGGACGGCTCGACGGCGACCTTCGACTCGGGCACCGCGTGGAAGACGGCCATCCACGCCCCCGCCGGATGGCATTTGAAGAGCTTCGACGACGCCGGCTGGAAGCAGGCCGTGGCTTGGACCGAGGCTCCCGGCAGGCGCAGCGAGCCGCTCGGCCATCCCTGGATTCCCGATTCGGTGAAAGCGCTGCGGCACGAGTTCGAAGTTGCCTCGCCGGTGCGCTCGGCGCGGCTTTACGCGACGGCGCTCGGCACCTACGAGCTCTTCCTCAACGGCAAGCCGGTCAGCGAGGATTTCTTCGCTCCCGGCTGGACGGACTACCGCGAGCATGTGCTCTACCAGACCTACGACGTGACCGCGCTGATGGCCCAGGGCAAAAACGCACTTGGCGCGCTGTTGGCGCCGGGCTGGTACTCGACCCCGCTCGAGTGGTTCCAGCAGCCGAACAACTACGGCGTGACGCCGCCGGCGTTGCGGGCGCAGTTGCGCCTGGAGCACGCGGACGGCACGGTGGAGTGGGTGGCGACGGATGGGAGCTGGACCGCGCGCACTGCCGAGATCGAGCACTCCGAGCTCTACGACGGCGAAACGCAGGATGCGCGCCAGGCCCAGCCCGGCTGGCAGACCGCGACCTTCCGCGCCAAAGGCTGGCACGCAGCGCAGGCCGTCGAGCCCGCGCCGGTCGCCATTGAGGCGCAGGCCTTCCCGCCCATCCGCGCCGAGCGCACGGTCGTGGCCAAATCGATGACCGAACCCGCCAAGGGCGTCTACGTCTACGACATGGGCCAGAACCTGGTCGGCGTCGAGAGCCTGAAGGTTACGGGCGCGACAGGCACGCGGGTGCGCGTGCGCTTTGCCGAGATCGTCAACGACGACGGCACAATCTATACCGACAATCTGCGCACGGCAAAGGTCACCGATTTCTTCACGCTCAGCGGCAAGGGCGTGGAGCTGCTCAGGCCGCACTTCACCTTCCACGGCTTCCGCTACATGGAGATCACCGGCCTGCCAGCCGCTCCGGCCAAGGAGGCCGTGACCGCCGAGGTGCTGCACACGGCCGCGCCCTTCACCGTGAAGCTGGCCACCGGCAGCCCCATGCTCAACCAGCTCTGGAGCAACATTCTCTGGGGCCAGCGCTCGAACTTTGTCGGCGTGCCCACGGACTGCCCGCAGCGCGACGAGCGGCTGGGCTGGATGGCCGATGCGCAGGTCTTCTGGCGCGCCGCGAGCTTCAACATGGACCTGGCGGCCTTCAGCCGCAAGTTCTCCGCCGACATGCGCGGCACGCAGGCGGGCACGCCGTATTACGGCATCTACTCGCCCGGCACCGCCCGGCCCAACATGGGCACGGGGGCCGGCTGGAGCGATGCCGGCGTGGTCATCCCCTGGACCGCATGGATTCAAACCGGCGACACGCGCGTCATCGACGAGAACTGGGCGGCGATGGAGAAGTACCTGGCCGCGATCGAGGCCGCCAACCCCGACGGACTGTGGAAGAAGGAGAACGGCACGCCCTTTGGCGACTGGCTTTCGCCCGAGGGCAAGACCGACTTCACGCTGATCTCGACAGCCTACTGGGCGTACGACGTGACGCTGATGCGGCAGATGGCCCACGCCACCGGCCGCACCGCCGACGAAGCCAGGTACGCCGGGATCTTCGAGAAGATTCGCGCGGCCTTTGGGAAGCAGTTCGTGCGCGACGACGGCTTCATCGCCGGCGCCGACAACTCGCCGTCGCCCTTCGGCCAGATCAACAACCCCGACGCGAAAGCCAAGGGCGGCGACACGCAGGCCGGGTACGTGCTGGCGCTGCACATGAACCTGTTGCCAGAGAGCCTGCGCGCCGCCGCGGCAAAGAAGCTGGCGGACAAGATCGAAGCCAACCACGGGCTGCTGGGCACGGGCTTCCTGGGCACGCCGTATCTGCTTGAAGAACTGGTCAAGGCTGGCTACACCAAGCTGGCCTATCAACTGCTGCTCAACAAGGCGTATCCCTCGTGGGGCTACCTGGTGGAGCACGGCGCCACGACCATGTGGGAGCGCTGGAACGGCGACCAGATGAAGGCCGACCCCAGCATGAATTCCTACAACCACTACGCCTACGGCGCGGTGGCCGACTGGATCTACCGCTACGCTGCCGGCATCGACACGACGCCGCTCGACGCCGGCTTCCACACGGTGGTGCTCAATCCGGTCTTCGATGCGCGGATGGGCTCGGTGAAGCTCGAGTACGATTCTTCTTACGGCGTTATTCGCTCGGAGTGGACGGTGAAGGGAAGCGCGGTCGAGTGGCATCTGACCTTGCCCGCGAACACCACCGGCTGGGTGGACTCGGCCGTGGCAGCGCATCTGAAGCTGAACGGCGCGCCGGTCGGCGAAAGCAAGCTGGCCAAGGCCGCGGCCCGCGAGGGAACGAGCGGCTTCGAACTGCCCGCCGGCAGTTACAGCTTTACCGCGAGCCTGGAATAAGGCTCCGACCCATGGGTTCGGCATGAGCCCGAGAAGGATGCACTGTGGAAGCGAATCCGTTTCTGGGAGTGATTCTATGCGGCCTGGGCGGGCTGGTCTCGGCCGGCTTCTATCTACCCTTTCGCAAGGTCCGGCGCTGGTCGTGGGAGACTTACTGGCTGGCCGGCGGCGTGGTCAGCTGGGTGCTGGCGCCGTGGATTCTGGCCGGCCTGCTCACTGCCGGGCTGCTGGGCGTGCTTGCCAACATCCCGGCCTCCACGCTGGTCTGGACTTACATCTTCGGCGTGCTTTGGGGCATCGGCGGCCTCACCTTCGGGCTCACCATGCGCTACCTGGGCATCTCGCTGGGCATAGCCGTGGCCTTGGGTAATTGCGCGGTCTTTGGCACGCTGGTTCCCCCTGTGGTCGACGGCACCTTCGGCCAGTTGCTGGCGCAACGCTCCGGGCAGGTGACGCTGCTCGGCATCGCCGTCTGCGCGCTGGGCATCGTGCTGGCCGGAGCGGCCGGAGTATCCAAGGAGAGCGAGCTCTCGACCGCGCAGAAGAAGGCCGCGGTCAGCGAGTTCAACCTGAAGCTTGGCCTGGCCGTGGGCGTCTTTGCCGGCGTCATGAGCGCCTGCTTCGCCTTCGGCCTTCATGCCGGCGATCCCATCAAGGCCTATGCCGTGGCGCACGGAACCAGCGCCCTCTGGCAGGGGCTGGCGGTGCTGGTGGTGGTGCTGGCCGGCGGCTTTACCACCAACTTCATCTGGTGCCTCATCCTGAACATTCGTAATAAGAGCTACGGCGAGTACCTGCGCGTGCCCGAGGCGAAGAACGAGGAGGAGGCAAAGGCGGGCAAGCCGTCGCTCGCGGCCAACTACTTCTTCTCCGGCCTGGCCGGCCTCATCTGGTATCTGCAGTTCTTCTTCTACACCATGGGCGAGTCGCAGATGGGCCGCTACCGCTTCTCCAGTTGGACGCTGCTGATGGCCAGCACCATCGTCTTCAGCACGCTGCTGGGCATTGCGGTCAAGGAGTGGCGGGGCGTCAGCCGGCGCACGCAGTTCCTGCTCGCGCTCACGCTGGTCACGCTGGTCGGCTCCACGGTCATAGTGGGCTACGGCAACTACCTGGGGATGACGTAGCCGCATTCTCGGATGCCGGCCCTCTGTAGCCCGTTCCTGTATGCTCAAGACGGCCCCAGGGCCGCCTCGTATGACCACTCGCCTGACCACACAGTTTCTGCTTTCGGCCACCGCTGCCGAGCACTTTCCGCCCGAGTCGGTGCGCGAGATTGCCTTCCTCGGCCGCTCCAACGTGGGCAAATCGAGCCTGCTGAACGCGCTGGCCGGCGTCAAGGCCGCGCGCGTCTCCTCCACCCCAGGGCGCACGCGGGCCATCAACTTCTTCGCGCTCCTCGACCAGTCGCAGCGCAGGCAGATGGTGCTGGCCGACCTGCCCGGCTACGGCTATGCCAAGCTCTCGAAGTCGGTTTCCGCCGGCTGGCCGGCCTTCATCGAACCGTATCTGGCCACGCGCTCGACGCTCAGCCTCTGCATCTGCCTGGTCGATGCCTGCATTCCGCCGCAGCCGAGCGACCGCCAGCTTCTGGACTGGCTGCGCGCGGCCGGGCGCGATTTCGCCGTGGTCGCCACCAAAAGCGACCGCCTCAGCGGCAACGAGCGCACGCGCAACCTGGCCGCGTTGCGCAAGGGACTCGAGGTGGAGGCGATTCTTGCCGTGAGTGCGAAGACCGGCGCGGGGCTGAAGGAGCTCTGGGCGCGGATGGAAGCGGCGGGAGTCGAGGGCTGAGGCTCAAGGGCAACTTCACGAAATGAACAAAGTGGTTATTGGGCCTGTGCCAGAGGTGGAGGTGCGGGCCGGGAGGCCGGCGCTACTCTTTGTGGCCCGCGGCAAGCTGGCCGATGCGGTCGACCAGGCGCGAGAAGGTCGCCGCGTCGCACTCGACCGAGCGGAAGCGCCGCAGCGAGGGACTCATGTAGCGCGGAGAGAGCCGCAGCCAGCGCCGCCCGGCATAATCTTCGGCGGCAAGTTCCGCCAGCAGGAGCGCATCGAACTCCGCCGTTCTCTGGCTGAGCGGCGAGGGAATCTCGACCACGGCAAAGACCGTGCCCGGAACCTCGGCCGCCTCTGTGAGCCGCAGCGCGCCGCGGGCAGCCAACCCGTCCATCGCCGCGCCGCTGGAC
>JBAVMZ010000454.1:0-6676 GCA_049690595.1 Occallatibacter sp.
CTCCGCGGCTCCCCGACAGCAGCCGCAACCGGCCCATCCCCAGGGGCCTGTGCGCGGGTCCGCGCCCAGCCAGGGCAATCCGCGCTCGAGTTATCCGGGTTCACATTATCCGGGCTCAGGTTATCCAGGCTCGGTTTATCCGGGCGCGCGTCCCGGCTCCGTGCCAGCGCCGCGGCCTGCCTATCCGGGCTCTGCCCAGCCGCAGCCGGGTTACCCGCGGACTCCTTATCCGGGCCAGACCTGGGTGCGCCCTTACTCGCCCAACCCGGCCCCGCCCGGCCACCTGGGCGACTGGCTCAACCAGCACCGCAACCTGCCCCTCGATGCGCAGCAGCGGATGCTGCGCGCCGACCCCAGCTTCAACCGTCTGGCCCCGTCGGACCAGCAGCGCGTGCTGCGCCAGCTCGACCAGGTGAACCAGCTCAACGAGGACCAGCGCCAGCGCCGCCTGGCCCGCGCCGAGGCGCTGGAACGGCTCTCCCCGCAGGACCGGATGAAGGTGAACCTCTCCGCCCGGCGCTGGTCCACGCTGCCCGCCGACCGCCAGGCGATGATGCGCTCGGCCTTCCGCGACCTGCGCTCCGTTCCGCTGGACCAGCGGGGGATCGTCCTCAACTCCGACCGCTACCGCAACGCCTTCACCGGCGAGGAGCGCGACATCCTCTCGGACATGCTGCGCGTGGAGCCCTACCAGCCGGCGCAGTAGGTGAGGGCAGTCTCCCGGATGGACGAAGGCGACAGCCGGGCGTCGGCCGGTCGATCTTCGCGTGGCCGTCGTATACTTAAAGCTCCCCCACCGCGGCGCCGGCGCTTTCGCTTGTCACAAAACCCCCTCCCGCGACGACAGAACAGTGGGCAAGGTAAGATCGCAGCGCAATTCCCCTGTTTCCCGCACTGGCGAATCGCCCGAGCCATTGCCGATTCGCGGCCTCTTCGGCCCATAGCCCCCATTCCGGACCGCTCCCGGCAAACCCGGGCGGCCCGCAGCCGCCAACCCCATCCCCACGGATCATCGGAGGTCCCATGCAGAACTATCGCCTTTCCCGCGCGCTGGCCGCGGCCGCCTTCGCCGCAGCCCTTCTTTTCGCCGGCGCCCGCCCCGTCTCGGCCGTCACCATCAATGCCTGCTACAACAAGACCACCGGCGCCCTGCGCGTGGCTGCCTCCTCGGCCAGTTGCACTGTCTACGAAAAGTTCCTCACCTGGAATCAGCAGGGGCCACAGGGCCCTCAGGGTCCTCAAGGTCCGAAAGGCGCCCAGGGTTCGCAGGGCCCTCAGGGTCCTACGGGTCCGAAAGGTCCGCAGGGTCCCCAGGGCAACGCAGGTCCCACCGGTCCCCAGGGACCGCCCGTGACCTTCCGCGGCGCCTGGAGCAACTCCACCGCCTACGCTGTCGGAGATGCGGTCTCGGAGATGAACTCGAGCTTCATCGCCCTTGAGCCTTCGACCGATGTCGACCCCATCGCGGACGTGGACGCAAAAGGCGGCCACTGGGGCCTCCTGGCGGCGGGTTCGGTCCCGGTCAACCTGAACGCGCTCTCCGGCGCGCTCAGCACCACCAAGGGCGTGGCTGCACTGGGGCCGATGCGCTTCCAGTCCGCCGCCTGCGCCAGCATGAACATCGGAGACACGCTGCTCTCGGCCAACGGCTACGGCGCCGGCGCGCTGCCAGCCGACGGAAGGCTGCTGCCCATCAACGGGAACACCGCCATATTCTCGATTCTGGGCACCACCTTCGGCGGCGACGGCGTCACGAGCTTCGCCCTCCCCGATCTGCGCCCCTTTGCTCCCAAGGGTATGCAGTACTCCATCTGCGTGCAGGGCATCTTCCCCGCCTCGCTCTGAGCCGGCTCCTCGTGGCGACCCACCTGGCCCGCGGTGATGCCGCGGGCCGTTTCCATTTCGCCGGAAGAGGAGGCGCCTCCGCGGCAACGTGGCCGGGAAGAACCCGCGCGGTCGTAGTGCGCGGCATGGAGGGCGGGCCGCGGCCGGGAAGAAATGCCTTGCCTGTTGTTGCGAGTCTCTGCTAATCGATGCTCTGGCGACTGGAAGCGCAGTCGTACTCCCCCGGAGGATTTCATGCAGAATCTCAAGTTCCTCGCTCTCAGTGTCTTTGCGGTGCTGGCCGGATCGGCGGCCATGGCGGTGACCCCACCGACCGTCGTCAACGCCTGCTACGACAAGGGCACCGGCATCGCTCGTGTCGTCTCAGGGCCAACCGCCTGCTTTGCCACGGAAACACCGGTCGCCTGGAGCATCCAGGGACCCGCAGGACCCACAGGTCCGGCAGGTCCTGCCGGGCCTGCCGGACCCAAAGGCGCAACCGGCGCGACCGGTCCCGCCGGACCTGCCGGGCCGAAGGGCGCGACTGGCGCGACCGGTCCCGCCGGACCTGCCGGTTCCACCGGTCCAACCGGACCCCAGGGACCGCCGGTCACCTTCAAAGGCAACTGGAACGAAGGCATCGCCTACAAGGTGGGCGATGCGGTTGCGGTCAACGGGACCAGCTACATCGCGCTGCTTGCCAGCACGGGCGTCTATCCGGTGAACGATGTTTCCACAAACGGCGGACACTGGGCGGTTCTGGCGGCGCAGGGGGCAACCGGCGCGACCGGCCCCACAGGTCCCGCCGGCCCGACGGGTCCCGCTGGCCCCACCGGCCCCACCGGACCGCAGGGTCCTGCCGGCGCCATTCCAGCCAACCTCACCACCGTCTCGAAGGATCTCAGCACCAACGGCGGGGTGGCCTACACGGGCGCAACCACCTTCCAAAACAGCGCGGACTGCATGCTGGGCGACATCGTTCTCTCAGTGAACGGCTATGGAAACGGGGCGCTGCCCGCGGATGGGCGCCTGCTTCCGATCAACCAGTTCACGGCTGTCTTTTCGCTGCTGGGCACGAACTTCGGTGGCAACGGCGCCACCAACTTTGGCCTTCCGGATCTGCGCGCCTTTGCGCCGCAGGGCCTGCAGTACTCCATCTGCGTAGAGGGAATCTACCCGTCCAGGCCCTGACGCCAGCACGTTGCGGGGCCAAATCTGGTCCGCAGCCGTGCCGCGGACCAGCTCTTCTCAGCGCCCGGCCGCTCAGTCCGCTACCATATCCTCGCCGGGCAGAATCGGCCGGGTGCGCGGCAGCAGTCCGCGCCGCGCCGCGAGTCCCATCAGCGCGAGCGAGCCTACGAAGGCAACCAGCTTCGCCAGGCTGCCTGCCGTGGTGTGCTGGAACTCCCCGGGCAGCGCCTTCCACAGTACCAGCAGCACCGTCTGCGCCAGCGTCACGGCCCACACCGAGCCGTAGAAGTACCGCCGCTCGTAGCCTTCGCCTTTGGTCGAGTGGCCCACCCGCGGCAGCTTGCCCAGCGCGCCCAGCAGCAGGATCAGCGCGGCCAGCGGAAAATAGCCGTACCGGTAGATGACGTCCAGCCGCCAGACGCCGGTCGCGGCTGCGTAGGCCAGCCCGGCCAGGTTCAGCAGCGCGTAGCTCGCTACCGCGTTCCACGCGAAGGTGTAGCAGACCCGCCGGTAAGGTGGATTCGGTTTGTCCTCGTCGAAGCGCAGGATGTACGGCGCCGGCTCGCAGCCCGGTGCCTGTCCGAGGATCACCGCCAGGCCCGTTCCGGCCAGCACCGCGCCCAGCCAGGCCAGGTTGCCCAGGCTGAATCCATGCGCGAACATCCTGAACGTCAGCGGCCCGGGGGCCAGAAAGAAAACCCAGATCCACAGCGGCCAATGCGCCGAACGATAAAGGCGTGTGTTGCGCGGCCGCAGCTTGCGTTCGCGGGCGTACTCCACCTTTCCCTTGTATCCCATGGGTTTAAAGTCTCGCAGAGGGCCTGCGCGACCGTCAACGGCGCCCGCCCGGGCCAATCGCCGCTAAGCTACAATGGAGATTGGGCCAAGGCCAAATTCCTTTGCGCACCGCGCGCAAGCAAAGCAAGGAGCTGTACCCTTATGGCGATTCCCGCCACGCAAATGCGTCCCGGCATGATCATCAAGCACAACGATGCTCTGCACCTCGTCTTCAAGGTCGAGCACCGCACCCCGGGCAACCTGCGCGCCTTCATCCAGGCCAAGCTGCGCAACCTCAAGTCGGGCGCCATGTTCGAGCACCGCTTCCGCTCCGCCGACGCCATCGAGAAGGTCGTCGTCGACGAAGTCTCCATGGAGTTCCTCTACGCCGACGGCGACGACTACTACTTCATGAACCCGGTCGACTACGAGCAGACCGTGCTCAAGGGCTCCACGCTGGGCGACGCCGTCGAGTACCTGACCCCCAACCTCCAGATCAAGGTCAGCTACCACGACGGCCAGGCTGTCGGCATCGAACTGCCCACCTTCGTCGAACTCACCGTGGTCGAGACCGAGCCCGGCCTGAAGTCCGCCACCGCCTCCTCGGTCACCAAGCCCGCCAAGACCGAGACCGGCCTCATGGTGCAGGTCCCGCCCTTCATCAACGAAGGCGAGAAGATCCGCGTCGACACCAGCGAAGGCACCTACATGAGCCGCGCGTAGTCCGCACCCCCGTCCGCATCCCCCTCAGAAGGCGCCCCACACCCGGGGCGCCTTTCTCTTTATCAAAATCCTTGCCTTTCCCACGCTCCCTGATGACAACCGATGGCCGTCTCGTGTCTACTGACTTCCGCCAGCTGAAAACTGTCCACCGTCTACTGGCCACTGTCCACCAGCCTGGAGGTCCCTCATGCCCGTCCCCGCTCCGATCGCCGCCGCCGCCGGCCAGTTCGCCACGAACACCGGCTTCCTCGAGAAGGTCACCGCCGGCATTGCTCCCGAGCAGTGGCTCACCCGGCCAAATGACCACTCCAACCACATTGCCTGGATCATGGGCCACGTAATCTGGGCGCGCCAGATCCTCATCACCCGCGTCGGCGGCTCGTGGCCGAAGGAGGGCCTGGAACCCTACGCCCGCTCGGCCAGGCTCGACGAGGGCCTGAGCTACCCCAGCCCCGAGGAGTCGCTGGCGCTTCTGCGCGAATCGGACGCCGCACTGGCCGCGACCCTCGAGGCGCTGACCCCCGAGATGCTGGACGCACCCGCGCCGCCCGGGCCACCGACCCGGGACGGGAAGGTCACGGGCTTCATTGCCGTCCTGGCCTGGCACGAGACCTACCACCTCGGCCAGCTCGCCTACCTGCGCAGTTGGCTGGGCTACCCCGGCGTCTTCGGCTGAGCGCCCGCCAGCGCCCGCCCGGCGGGCGAATCGCGGCAAGAAGATTTCTCTTGACCGCTCACCCTTTTCATGTGTTACAGTCAGTAACGCTATGACAGGTAACACTCCCCTCGATCACGATCCCGCCGAACTCGGCGAACTCGAGCGCGCCATCCTCGCCATCGTCTGGCGCACCGGCGCCGTTACCGCCGAGCAGGTCCGCGAGGAGCTCGACCGCCCCCTCAAGGACTCGACCATCCGCACAGTCCTGCGCCGGCTCGAGGAGAAGGGCTACCTGGCGCACGAGGTGGACAACCGCACCTTCGTCTACCGTCCCGTCGAGTCGCCCCAGCGCGTTGCCGGCCGCGCCGTCCAGCGCATTGTGGACTGGTTCTGCGAGGGCTCCGTCGAGGCCCTTCTCGTCGGCATGGTCGACTCCCAGGTCCTTGACCGCGCCGAGCTCCAGCGGCTGGCCCAGCGCATCGCCGAAGTACAAAGGAACGCCGCCCCCGCCCAAAACGTGGAAAGCGAGGAACGCCCATGATGCTCGCCCTCCTGGAAGCCGCCCTGCGCGCCATCCTCCTCGCCGCCGCCGTCGGCCTCAGCCTGCGCGCCCTGCATGTCCGCAATGTGCTGGCCCGCAAGGCGGCCTGGGGCCTTGTGCTGCTCTCCGCCGCGGCCATGCCCGCGCTCATGCGCTGGCCCGCCTTGCCCACTGGCGCCTCCCTCGTGGTTCCCCTGCCGCAATGGCCGCACGCCGCGGAATCCCTCCCGCCGAAGCCCGGTCCGGCAGCCTCAGCACTCGCGCCCATTTCCGCACCCTCCATCGTGCATCCAGCATCCAGCGCTCTTCCTGCCGAAGCTCTCTCGGCCCCCGGACCCACTCCCGCCACGCCGGCGCCCGTTGCGCACCTGCCTTTGCGGCCCCTCGATCCCGCGCAACTCCTCCGCCTCGTCTATCTGGCTGTCTGCGCGCTCTTCCTCGTGCGCCTTCTCCTCGGCCTCGGCGCCACCCTGCGCATCTGGCTTGCCGCTCGCCCGGTCGACGTTGCCTCTCTCCCGCCCGCCGCGCGCCTTGCCGCGCAGGGCATCCGCCTGCGCTCCAGCCGCGCCGTCTCCGCTCCCATCAACATCGGTTCGGGAATCCTTCTGCCCGCGCACTTCTCCTCCTGGGATGGCGCCAAGCTGCGCATTGTGCTTGCTCACGAGCGCTCGCACATCCGCCAGGGAGATTTCTATCTTCAGTTGCTCGCCAGCCTTTACGCCGCGGTCTTCTGGTTCTCGCCGCTCGGCTGGTGGCTCAAACGCACCCTTGCCGATCTGAGCGAAACGATCAGCGACCGCGCTGGCCTGCGCGAGGCCGCCAGCCGCTCTTCCTACGCCCGGATCCTGCTTGAATTCGCGATCGCGCCGCGCCTAACCCTTGAAGGAGTTGCCATGGCACGTCCCAGCCGTCTTTCTGAGCGCATTGAAAAGCTGCTCAACGAATCCACCTTCCGCCAGGCC
>JBAVMZ010000455.1:0-11620 GCA_049690595.1 Occallatibacter sp.
GTCGCTTCCATCTTCGGCATTTGTTTGCTAACCTTCTTCATCGGCTGGTCTCCTCCTAGCACCTCGAGTGCGCTGCGGAAAGCCTAGCTCTCCGCGGGACCAGCCGTCTCATCCCATCTAAAGCCCCATTGATTCTTTGTCCTTATCGGCACGACTAAAGTCATGCCCTGACTCTCTTCGTGCCCGACGAGCAAAGACAACCGCAGGGGCTGAAGCCCCATGGATCCGATTGGCTTTATCGGCACGACTAAAGTCATGCCCTGTTACAGGGCCCACTCCGTCCGAGTTTTTCCGCATCCTGCGAAGCCGCGCCCTTTCAAAACCCGACTTTCACCGCGAGCTGTTAGTCCTTCAATCCCTCAGTCCCTCAGTCCCTTAGTCCCTAGGTCCCTACCGGTTCACTCCGCTCGCCAGGAAGCCGCCATCGACGGCGACGATCTCGCCGGTGACATAGGAAGCCGCCTCCGAGGCCAGGAAGACCGCCGCGCCGGCCAGTTCCTTGGCATCGCCGAAGCGGCCCATGGGCGTACGCATAAGCAATTCTTCGCCGCGCGGCGTGCCCAGGATAAGGGCCTTGTTCAGCGGCGTGGGAAAGACGCCCGGAGCGATGGCGTTCACATTGACGCCGGTCTGGCCCAGCTCAATGGCCAGCGTCTTGGTCAGCGATCCCACCGCAGCCTTTGAGGCCGCGTAAGCCGCCACCTGATAGAAGCCGACAAAGGTGGTCAGCGAGGCGATATTGACGATGCGCCCGTAGCCCGCCTTGACCATCGCCGCGCCGAAGATCTGGCAGGCGCGCAGCGTCCCGGTCAGGTTGGTCTCGATGACGCGCGACCACTCCGCCTCGCTCTCCTCGAGCGTTGGCGCCTTGTGCGTCACTCCGGCCGCGTTGACCAGGATATCCACCTTTCCGAAGGCCCCGAGCACCGCATCCAGCAGCCGCTCCAGCGAACCGCGGTCGAGCACGTCGCTCGCCACCCGCAAAGAGCGCCGCCCCAGCACCTCGATCTCGGCCGCAGTCCGCTCCACCTGCTCCAGCCGGCGCGAGCTGACCACCACGTCGGCGCCGGCCTCGGCCAGCCCCAGGGCAATGGCGTGGCCCAGGCCGGTTGTTCCGCCCGTCACCACCGCCACCCTGCCGCTCAAATCGAAAAGACCCGTACTCATCGGCTCATTCCCCCGGCGCGAAAATCCCGGCGCCCATTCGTACCCCAACACAGTATCATCGAAGACGAGCAGTCCGCACTGTACTTTTTTGCGCGCAACTCCTCTACCAAACCGCTTGAATGAGGATAACATCCCGGAGAAATCCATGCAGCCGATTTCCTTCACCGCTTTGCCCCGCCGCTGGGACCTGGTCTCGCTCGGCGAGGTCATGCTCCGCCTGGACCCAGGGGACACCCGCATCCACACCGCGCGCAGTTTTCGCGCCTGGGAGGGCGGCGGCGAGTACAACGTGGCCCGCGGCCTGCGCCGCTGCTTCGGCCTGCGCACGGCCATTGCCACCGCGCTCGCCGACAACCCCGTCGGCCGCCTCATCGAGGACCTGATTCTGCAGGGCGGGGTGGACACTTCCCTGCTCCGCTGGCGCGCCTTCGACGGTATTGGCCGCGAGGTCCGCAATGGCCTGAACTTCACCGAGCGCGGCTTCGGGCAGCGCGCTGCCGTCGGCTGCTCGGACCGCGGCCTGACCGCCGCCAGCCAGCTCCAGGCGGGCGACTTCGACTGGCCGGCGATATTCGGCGAAGGGAACGGCGCGAAGTGCTTCCACACCGGCGGCATCTTCGCCGCGCTCTCCGCCTCCACCGCCGACGTGGCCGCGGAGGCCATGGACGCGGCGCGCGCGACAGGCACGGTGGTGTCCTTCGACCTGAACTACCGCGAGAGCCTCTGGAAGTCCATCGGCGGCAAGGCGCGCGCGCAGCAGGTCAATCGCGAACTGGCGCACAAGGTGGATGTGCTGCTGGGCAACGAGGAAGATTTCTCGGCCATGCTCGGCATCGAGGTCCAGGGCGTCAGCCAGGACTTTGCCGAGCTGCCCATCCGCAGCTACCAGGAGATGCTGCGCAAGGTGGCTGAGGCATATCCCAACCTGCGGCTCGTGGCCACCACGCTGCGCACCGCGCAGACGGCCGGCCGCAATGCCTGGGGCGCCATCGCCCTCTGTGAGGACAAGTTCGTCCACGTGCCGCAGCGCGAGACCGACATCTACGACCGCGTGGGCGGGGGGGACAGCTTTGCCTCCGGGCTGCTCTACGGGCTGCTGGCCGGCAAGGGCGTCGACTGGGCCGTCCGCTGCGGCGTGGCCCACGGCGCGCTGGCCATGACCACTCCGGGCGATACCTCGATGGCGACACTGGCCGAGGTGGAGCGCGCCATGAAGGGTGGCTCGGCGCGTATCGCAAGGTGAGACGCCGTTAACTGCGGGCCGGCCGGTTGCGGACAGACGCCGGCTCCCGCGGTTGTTCTTTTC
Source organism: Occallatibacter sp. (assembly GCA_049690595.1). Classification (GTDB taxonomy): domain Bacteria; phylum Acidobacteriota; class Terriglobia; order Terriglobales; family Acidobacteriaceae; genus Telmatobacter. The sequence goes on from JBAVMZ010000455.1 coordinate 2,474, forward strand.
AGCGAAAGAGTGGGAGACTGGATGTGACAGAGCGGAAACGGGGACGAAAAATCGCCCCCGAAGGAACTCTTCGCCTCGGAGGCGCTTGCGTGACACAAGATAGACGGGGACCCGTAGTCGGCGCTGGAGGTCGGTAGCGCGCGACTACGGGTGATCCCTGCACAAACGAAGCTAGCTGCGGCTTCCCCTTTCCACGGCTACTTCGTGTCGCCCGGCTCAAAGAGAGCGTTCAAACGTGCCCTCCGAACCATGTTGACAACTGAAGTTTCTCGCATTGAAAAAGACTGTTCCGTGACGGTCGTCACAGGGGTTTGTAGCGAATCGCGACGGCCCCTCCCCACGCCTTCTGCCGCACCTGCAACCCCCAATTGCCATTGACATTCGGCCCCTCCCGCCGGACAATCGAGACTTCGATTCCCTGCCGCGAAAGGCCTTCCCGTGACCGCTCTGCTGACAACAAACCTCGGTGCAACCCCGCTTGTGGGCCGGGGCAAGGTGCGCGATATCTACGCCGTAGGCGATGCCCTGCTGCTGGTGGCTACGGATCGCATCTCGGCCTTCGATCACGTGCTCGGCACCGGCATCCCCGGCAAAGGCAAGATTCTGACCCAGCTTTCGCTCTTCTGGTTCGAGTTGCTCTCCAGCCTTGTCCCCAATCATCTGCTCGCCACCGAGGTCGACGATTTCCCAGCGGAGCTGCACCCCTATCGCGACCAGCTTGCCGGCCGCTCCATGCTCGTCCGCCGGGCCCGCATGTTTCCGGTGGAGTGCGTCGCCCGCGGGTATCTTGCCGGCTCGGGGTGGAAGGAGTACCAGGCCGCGCGAACTGTCTGCGGCATCCCTTTGCCCGCCGGCCTGCTTGACGGCTCGCAGCTGCCCGAGGCCATCTTCACTCCTGCCACCAAAGCCGCCGACGGCGAGCACGACGAGAACATTGGCTTCGAGGCCGTGGAGGCCATTCTTGGCCCAACCGACGCCGCCGAGTTGCGGCGCCTGACCATGGCCATCTACCAGCGCGCCGCCGCTCACGCAGAGTCCCGCGGCCTGATCCTGGCCGACACCAAGTTTGAGTTCGGCCGCTTCAAAAGCCAGATTATTCTGGCCGACGAGGTGCTTACGCCCGACTCCTCCCGCTTCTGGGAGGCGGCCGCGTGGAAGCCCGGCGGCCAGCAACCCTCCTTCGACAAGCAGTTCGTGCGCGATTATCTGGAAGAGATCCGCTGGAACAAGCAGGCGCCGGCCCCGGCCCTTCCGCAGGAAGTGGCGGAGCGCACCCAGGCCAAGTACCTCGAGGCCTTCCGGCGGCTCACGGGCCGCGAACTCGACCTGAACTGCTAGGTGGTGCAATGGAACCGGTCGACTGGATCATTGTGATTGTCATCGGCCTTGCGGTAATGGGCGGGCTAACACAGGGCTTCTTCCGCTCGATCTTCTCGCTAGGAGGGCTCATTGCCGGGCTGCTGCTGGCCGCCTGGAACTACGATCGCGTGGCTGCGCTTGTGCTGCCCCTGGTGCGCATCGAGGCCGTCGCCAACGCCATCGGCTTCCTGCTCATTGCCCTTGCCGTCATGGCCATCGCCGGCATCGCGGGCAAGATGCTGTCCAGGACCGTGCACCACATGGGCCTGGGCTGCCTGGACCGGCTGGCAGGCGGCGCCTTCGGCTTTCTTCAGGGAGCCCTGCTGGTCACCCTGGTCGTCTGGGTGGCAGTCGCTTTCTTCCCCCACGCCCGCTGGCTCGAGGAGGCAAAGCTGCCGAAGGTCTTCTTCGGCGCCTGTCATCTCTCCACCCAGGTCAGCCCCGAGGAGTTGGCCGGGCGTGTCCGCGACGGCCTGAAGGCACTGGAAGATGAGTCGCCGAAATGGATGCGTCCCGGCGGCGGCGGTTAGCGACGAAGTTTGCTCCCCGAATTCGCCGGAATCTGAGACAATAGGGAATTCAAGAGGGACCACCGTGAGACGAGAACTGGACAACCTGGTGACGCAAATGCACGCCACTGGCATCCGCTACGAGGACGCCGTGCGCGAGTTCAAGAAGCAGTACCTGCGCGAAGTGCTTCTGGCACACCGGGGAAACCAGTGCAAGGCTGCCGAAGAGATGGGGATGCACCGCAACACGCTCAGCCGCACCATGGCCGACCTGGGCCTGACGCTGGCCGAGGTCCGCGCCGGCCTCAAGCGTCCGGTGCGGAGCGAACGTCCTGTCTTCAGCGCGGTGCGCACGGGCCTTCGCCACGGCTGAGCCGCGCCCCGAGTCATGTCCACTGCCACGGAATCCAGCACCGCACGTGTCTTCATCCAGCCGGGCTTTGCCTGGGACGGCCAAGAGGCTTATCTCTTCGATATTGACGGCACGCTGATGCGCAACCGCGACCGCATCCACGCCGACGCCTTCGCCTCGGGCGTGCGCCGCGTGCTGGACCACGAGATATCGCTCGCCGGGGTCGCCGTCCACGGCAGTACGGACACGGCCATCCTGCACGAGGCCTGCCTGCGTGCCGGCATCCCCGCCGGCTCGCTTGCCGAGAAGGAAAGAGCCATCCTCAAGGCCATATCAGAGGAAGTGGCCGCCCGCCGCGCGGAGATGATTCCCGTGCTGATGCCCGGCGTCGAGGCCGTGCTGGGCCACCTGGCCGCCCGCGGCGCCCTGCTGGGCCTGGCCACCGGCAACCTGGAGTCCGTGGGCTGGCTCAAGATGGAGGTGGCCGGCCTGCGCCAGTGGTTCCGCTTCGGCGGCTTCAGCGACCGCTTTCCCATCCGCTCGGAGTTGATCGGCCACGCCGCCGAGGTGGCGCGTCAGATGGCCGGACCAGAAGCCCGCGTTTGCGTGGTCGGCGACACGCCCCGCGACATTGCCGCCGCCCATGCCAATGGGCTCCCTGTTGTGGCCATCGCCACGGGCAACTTCTCCTTCGAGGAGTTGCTGGCGCACCAACCCGAGGTCTGTGCCTCCTCGCTCGCCGACCTGCTGGCCGCTACGCCGAACGGCACTGGCGGGGGCCCGTCATGAGCTGCGCGCCCGGAGTTCGAGCGTACAGTCCCCCGGCATGGCGGCGCGCCGTGGCAGCCGGCCTTACGGTCGTTCTAGCCGCCGGCTCGGCCCCCGCCCTGCAACCGCAGAATGACCCGGCACAGCCCGCCGCCGCGCCCGCGCCACAGGCTGCCCCGGCCAAGCCCATCCGCAACGCCGACCGCCGGCGCGCCGCACGGCTCTTTCTGGATGCCAGCAAGCTCTACGAAAAAGGATCATTCGAGGAGGCCCTGGGCGAGTACGAGGAGGCGGCGCGGCTCGATCCGGAGAACCGCGAGTACCCGCTGGCGGCCGGTGTTGCCCGCAGCCACGCGGTGATGGCGCTGGTGCAACAGGCCGCCAAGGCCCGCCTCAAGGGCGACACCGCCACGGCGCGCGCCGCGCTGGTCCACGGAATGGAGCTCGACCCAGCCAATCCACTGGTCGGCCAACACCTCAACGAGATGGCCGACGACGTGGTGGCAGGACAGGTGAGGCCGCTTTACGAGCAGAAGGCCTCGACCGCCGGCGAAGCACCGGTGCTCGCTCCCAGGGCCGGCCCGCAGAGCTTCCATGTGCGCAACGGGCAGCGCCAGACCATCCAGCAGGTCTTCAAAGCCTACGGCATCGAGGCGACCGTCGACGATAGCGTCCGCTCCGTCCCTATCCGCTTCGACATGGACGATGTGGAGTTCGACGCGGCCACCCGCGCCCTCTCCATGGCCACCGGGAGCTTCTACGTGCCCATCGATGCACACCGCGCGCTGGTGGCCCGCGACACGCGCGAGCTGCGCCAGCAGTTCCAACGGCTCGAGCTGGAGACCATCTACCTGCCCGGCCTGAGTGCGACCGAGATGACCGACGTGACCAACCTCGCCCGGAACGTCTTCGAGATCCAGCAGGCATCCGCCGAGGCCGGCGCGGGCACAATCACCGTCCGCGCCCCGCCCCGCACCCTGGACGCCTTCAACGCCACGCTGCGCCAGCTTCTGGACGGCCGCAGCCAGGTGATGCTGGAGGTGCGGCTGATCCAACTGGCGCACACCAGCGAGCGGAACATCGGCGTTCAGCCGCCGCAGACGATCTCCGCCTTCAACCTCTACACCGAAGAGCAGAAGATTCTGAACGACAACAAGGACCTGGTGCAGCAGATCATCAACTCGGGTCTTGCCTCGCCCGGCGACACGCTGACCATCCTCGCGATTCTGCTCGCCTCGGGCCAGGTCTCGAGCAGTCTCCTCTCGAATGGCTTCGCGATCTTCGGCGGCGGGATCACCCTCTCCGCTCTTTCGCCCGGCCCGGCGAAGGCCAACTTCGCTCTGAACTCCTCGGACTCGCGCGAACTCGACCTGATTCAATTGCGGCTGGGAGACGGCGAACAGGGCACCCTGCGCCAGGGCGCGCGCTACCCCATTCAGACCTCGTCGTTCTCCAGCCTTGCCGGCAACGTTCCCTCCATCCCCGGCCTCAACACGCCGGGCAACTCGACCGGGCTTGCCGGGGTGGTCAACCCCTACTCCACCAGCATCCCCAACATTCCCCAGGTGGAGTACCAGGACCTGGGCCTGACCCTCAAGGCCACGCCCAAGGTGATGCGCGACGACCTGGTGGCGCTGACCCTCGACATGAAGATCGACGCTCTCTCCGGCGGGACGATTAACGGCAATCCCATCCTCAACAACCGCGCCTACTCCGGCGTGGTCACGCTCAAACCGGGCGAAGCGGTGGTCGTGGTCAGCGAGCTGGACAAGAGCCAGAGTCGCGCCATCAGCGGCACGCCGGGGATGAGCGAGATTCCGGGCCTGAACGACATCTCCAGCAACGACAGACAGAAGAACTTCGCCTCGCTGCTGATCGTCATGACGCCGCACGTAGTGCGCGGCCTGCAGGCCGCCGGCCACTCGGCCATGATGCGCGTGGAGCGCAACGTGCAGACTCGCTGACCGGCATTTCTCACACCCGAGCCGGTTGCGGCGCGTGCAATTCGTGCAAAAATGGCGAATTCCAGGTCAAAAGTCAGCCAGTTTCCGGCCAAAAGAGCGGGGGTCTATTGACAGATGAGTTAACAGATAGAAACTGTATCTAGTTGATTATTAATTATCTTACTCCATATTGACTGCAGGGAAGAGAGAAGAAGTGCCGCCGGGGGTGGGGTGTCGAGCGGTGGTATCGACTTGGCACGATCCCTATGAGCTGGAAGGCCATTGGGTTCGTGAGGGGGACGCGCGGGCCAGGAGGCCCACGCGACAGCCGGTCTGAAGATCGGCGCTGCTTTTGGCGTGGCCTGCAGACCGTTCATTTCGCGCCGTAACGCGACGTGGCGAGTGGGCCTGCTCCTGACGGACTGGGCTCGGCGCCTCGTGGAGGACTCATGAGAGGATTGTGCACCGGCTGAGGGTAATGGTCTGCAAGAGGAGCCGCTGACGGGATTCCCCCGGGGGCGGCGCACTACCCTGGCGCCGGCGGCGAGACGCGAGCGGCTATTCTAGGGATTGACCGCGCGCGCGGCGCTCGATGGACCTCTACGAGAAAATCCGGGCACTGCCGACACAGCCGGGCGTGTATCTCTACAAGAACGCCGTGGGCGAAGTCATCTACGTGGGCAAGGCGAAGAACCTGCGCGCGCGGGTGCGCTCGTACCTGCTGGAGGCGGCTCAGGCCAACGCCAAGACCGGCTCGCTGATGCGCGAGGCGGTGGACATGGATTACATCCTGGTGGCCAACGAGCACGAGGCGCTGGCGCTCGAGAACAACCTGATCAAGCAGCGCAAGCCGCGGTTCAACATTCTTCTGAGGGACGACAAGACTTACCCCTATGTGAAGCTGACGCTGGCCGACCGGTATCCGAAGGTCTTTGTCACGCGGCGGCTGCGCAAGGACGGCTCGGCGTACTACGGGCCCTACTTTCCGGGGAACCTGGCGTGGCGGGTGGTGGAGCTGATTCACCGCAGCTTTCTGCTGCCGAGCTGCAAGGTGGACCTGAACCGGTATCATCCGCGGGCGTGCCTGCAGTACTACATTCACCGCTGCCTGGGGCCGTGCGTGGAGGGGTTCACCACGCCGGAGGCGTATGCGGCGGCGGTGCGGGACGCGCGGATGTTTCTGGAGGGGCGGTCGGCGGAGCTCGAGCGGGCGCTGACCGAGCGGATGATGGCGGCGGCGGAGGCGGAGCAGTTCGAGGCGGCGGCGCGGCTCCGCGATCAGCTCTCGACGGTGAAGCAACTGCACGAGAAGCAGCGCATCGCCACGGTGGAGCAGGGCGACGAGGCCGATGTCTTCGGCTACCACTTCGAGGCCGGGGCGCTGGCAGTGAATCTCTTCCACGTGCGGCAGGGGAAGATCGTGGACCGGCGGGAGTTCTTCTGGGAGGAGCTGCCGGAGCTTATCGATGCGGACGAGGGGCCGGTCCAGGACGAGGAAAAATTCCGGCCGGGGGCGTTTTTCTCGGCGCTCTTGAAGCAGCTCTACATCGACCAGCATTACGTGCCGCGGACGATTCTGGCGCCGGTGGAATTCGACGACCGGGAAGCGCTGGCGGAGCTGCTGAGCGAGCGGGCCGGGCGCCGCATCGAGCTGGCGGTGCCGCAGCGAGGCGAGAAACGCGGGCTGGTGGACCTGGCCGGGCAGAACGCGAAGCAGTCGTATGTGCAGCGGTTCCGGGTGCTGGAGCCCTCGCGCAAGGCTATCGAGGAGGCGCTGGCCGATGTGCTGATGTTGCCGGAGCTGCCGAAGCGGATCGAGTGCTTCGACATCTCGCACATCCAGGGGGCGGAGACGGTGGCCTCGCTGGTGGTGTGGGAGGACGGCAAGATGAACAAGGCGGCCTACCGCAAGTTCCAGATCAAGACGGTGGAGGGGGTGGACGACTTTGCGTCGATGCGCGAGGTGGTGGGCAGGCGATACCGGCGGCTGAAGGAAGAGGACAAGGCGATGCCGTCGCTGGTGCTGATCGATGGCGGGCTGGGGCAGTTGCACGCGGCGGCCGAGGCGCTGGAGGAGCTGGGGCTGACGGCGCAGCCGCTGGCGTCCATCGCCAAGCGCGAGGAGGTGATCTACCTCTACGGCAACGAGGAGGAGCCAGTAGTTCTGGACCGCCGCTCGCCGGTGCTGCACCTGGTGCAACTGATTCGCGACGAGAGCCACCGGTTTGCCGTGGGCTACCACCGGCAGCGGCGGGCGATACGCGACCGCGACTCGGAGTTACTGACGATTCCGGGGGTGGGCGCGCAGACACGGCAGCGGCTGCTGACGCACTTCGGGAGTTTGCGCGAGGTTCAGGCCGCAACCATCGAATCCCTCGCCGCCGTCGTACCGCGCAAAACCGCGGAGGCGGTGTGGTGCCATTTTCATACGGTCGACACCGCTTCCCCCTGAGGCCTCCGGGGGGGCATGCGTGCAGGCCTGCTTGTGGAGTGCATCCGATGGGGCGAGCAGCTGCTGGTGAGCCGGCAGCAGGCAATTCCGTATCGAGTGAGCGATTCGAGACAGCACTGGCGCTTCTGGCGGGTGAATCTATAGGCCGGCTGCACGGGGCGGGAACTGCCCATTCTCCGGGAGCGGGGCGTGGCGCCGACCGAGGACGAATATGAAAACGACAAGATTGATCGCTGCCTTGCTGGCATTGGCTGTCATCGGTGCGATGGCAGGGTGCAAGCCCTCCACGAAGTCGCCGGATGTTTCCCAGGCCATTCTCAAATCGCTGGATCAGGCGGGCCTGAAAGATGTGACGGTCACGCAGGATACCGACAAGGGGATCGTGACGCTGGGCGGGCAAGTGGCCACAGAAGACCAGAAGGCCCAGGCGGAGTTGCTGGCAAAGCGGATCGCGGGCACAGAGGTGGTGGCGAACCAGATTGCGGTGATTCCGGCCGGAGGAGCCAACGATGTACACGCAGTGAATTCCGATCTGGACCAGGGCATCGAGAAAAATCTGGACGCTGCGCTGATTCAGAACAAGATGAAGGATCTGGTGAACGTCTCAGTGAAGAACGGCGTGGTCACGCTGTCCGGAGAGGTGAGCTCGGAAGACCTGCGCACCAACCTGGAGAAACTGGCGACCGGGGTGCCGAACGTGAAACAGGTTGTGAACGCGGTTTCAGTGGTGAAGCACCGCAAGGCGACCTCAGCCCAATAAGAACAGCGGAGCCGATGACGAGCCGGGGCGGTTGGCCGCCGTTGCGCCCCGGTATGCCTCAAAGCGGGCCGTTCCCGATCGCGGGGGAGCGCAGTAGGAAGCCCTCTCGACCACGGGCGACGCTGAAGTGTTGTGCGAATTGAGGAGGTGGTCCCGCTGACCTGTGGAGAGCGCCTCGGGGCGAACGCGCCCGTGGTACTCTCACATCACGCATGTGCCCGGAACCCGCAGTTCCCCCTGCCCACACCGTCGCAGCCGACCTGCCCCGCGTGCTGGGCGCGAGCCAGGCCACGGCTATCGTGGTGGGCACGATCATCGGCAGCGGCATCTTTCTTGTGCCGAGCGAGATGATGCGGGCGACAGGGTCGCCGGCGCTGGTGTATCTGGCGTGGATGGTGGGCGGGCTGCTCTCGCTCTTCGGGGCGATGACCTATGCCGAGCTGGGGGCGATGCTGCCCTACGCGGGCGGCGAATACGTGTACCTGCGCGGGGCGTACGGGGACACGCCGGCGTTTCTTTACATGTGGACGTGGTTCGCGGTGGCCAAGCCGGCATCGATTGCGGCGGTGACGAGCGGGCTGGCGCGGACGCTGGGGGTCTTTGCGGCCTTCCACTGGCTGAATGCGCCGGTTTTTGGTGCGGCGGGGGGCGCGGTGGCGCCGGCGGGGCTGCTTTGGTCGCAGGTGTTTTCGATCGCGGTGACGTGGCTGATCACGGGACTGAATTACCTGGGCATCAAGAAGGCGGGGGACTTCCAGCTTGTCTTCACGATGCTGAAGGCGGCGCTGATTCTGGCGGTGGCGGCGCTGTGTTTTGCCTCCGCTTCCGGGCATTGGGCGAACTTTGCGACCTCGACGCCGGGCCAGCCGGGCGGGGTGAACGGCTTCATGCTGGCGCTGATCGCCACGCTCTGGGCTTACGACGGCTGGAACGACCTGACGATGGTGGCGGGCGAGGTGCGGAGGCCGGAGCGCTCGCTGCCGGTGGCGCTGATCGGCGGGCTC
>JBAVMZ010000456.1:0-6597 GCA_049690595.1 Occallatibacter sp.
CGGCTGAAGGCCGTCTACTACTCGCGCTTTGCCCAGGGCGAGCTGGTGGTGGCCGACGACTCCGGGCTCGAGGTGGACGCGCTCAACGGCGCGCCCGGCGTGCGCTCGGCCCGCTTCGCCGCGGACGCAGGCTACCGGGACTCGCCCGACGCCAACGACAACACCGACGTCTGGAACAACATGGTGCTGCTCAAACGGATGGCCGGCATTGCGCCGGAGCGGCGCTCGGCCCGCTACCGCTGCGTGCTGGCCGCGGCGCGCGACGGCGAGGTGCTCTTCACCGCCTCGGGCACGGTGGAGGGGACGATCCTGGAGGCGCCTCGCGGTACCGGCGGCTTCGGTTACGACCCGCTCTTCTATCTGCCTGAACTGGAAAAGACGATGGCCGAGATCGATGTCGAAACCAAGCACACGCTCAGCCATCGCGGCCGGGCGTTCCGGGCGCTGCTGGATCAAATCCCCGAATGATTCAGACAGCTCCGCATCCGCGCCTGGCGGCGCCGAAGGAGACAGGTGAGAGTGCGGTGAGCCGGCTGGAACAGATCGAGGTGACACCCGCCGCGCCGGAGCAGGAGCCGGTCGTGGCCAACCTGCTTGAGTTGTATATGCACGACTTCAGCGAGTTCCTCGATGTGGAGTTGGGGACCGATGGCAGGTTCGTCTACCCGCATCTCTCGAGCTATTGGCTTGAACCGGACCGGCATCTGTTCCTGGTTACCGTGGATGGCAGGCTTGCGGGCGTGATCCTGGTGAAGAAGGAATCGGGAGGTCGAGACAACGAGGCTGCGTGGGATATGGCGGAGTTCTTTGTCGTCCGCAAATACCGCAGGCGCGGTGTTGGAACCGAGGCGGCCCATCGGGTTTGGAAGCGCCTTCCAGGGCGATGGCAGGTGCGGGTAATGGAGTCGAATCGTCCGGCGCTAGGTTTTTGGGACCGCGCCATCGCGGGGTTTGCGGGGGCTGCAAGTCAATCCGTCCGCATCGAGAACGGCGGTCGGCGTTGGACCGTGTTCACATTTGAATCCCCTCGCAGTGAGTAGACCCGGGATCGAGAGCGCGTGGATCGTGCCCTGAGTCCTTCGAACTGCTCAGGCCGGCCGCCGGGAACTCCGGGGCGCGGGACTCGCCTTCCGCAGCCCGCTGGAGCTTCCGGCGGCCTCAGGTTCGGCGCCCTCACCAGAGCTTTCTTGGGTAATGGCCCGCCTCGATCAAGTGGCGGATCTTCTCGACGGCCTGCGGGTGGTCTTCGCGGTAGGTGACGCCAAACCAGGAATCCACGCTGCGCAGCACCCGGACACGCGCCTGGCCCGCCTCGAGCACCTCGTTGACCGTGACCGGGATGTAGCACTCGGCGTCGAGGCTCTCGCCGGTCGCGTGCAGGAAGGCCTCGAAGCGCTCCGCCAGGCCTTTGAAGACGGCCGGCGTAAAGCCCCACATATTCATCGAGACGGTCTCGTCGCCGGTGAGCCGGTTCTCGGTTCCGTCGGCGCCGGTCCACATGGCGCGGCCCTTCACCTTCTCGATGTTCTTCAGCTCCTGAATCTTCTCGAGCATCCCGGCTTCGCTGACCTGGCAGATGCCGCGCGCCACCGAGCCGAACTCGGAGAGCGTGTTGCGCAGCACGTAGCCCATCATGGCGTAGTCGCTGCTTGCGGCCGTCAGGTGCTGAGCCAGCGTGCGGAAGCTCTGCGCCCCGTAGAAGTCACCCACGTTGACGACGGCAAAGGGTTCGCGGAGGACGCTGGCCGCCGAGAGGATGGCGTGCGTCGTTCCCCAGGGCCGGGTGCGGCCGGTGGGCACGCGAAAGCCGGTGGGCAGGCGGGTGATCTCCTGGTAGACGTAATCGGCCGCGATCCGCTTGCCGCTGTGCGCGGCCACCAGTTCGCGGAAGGGCTTGTCGATCTCGCGCCGGAGGACGAAGACCACCCGGCCAAAGCCCGCGCGCAGGGCGTCGTAGAGCGAGTAGTCGAGGATGGTCTCGCCGCCGGGACCAACCGGATCGGCCACTTTCAGGCCGCCTAACCGGCTCCCCATGCCAGCGGCCAGGACGAGAAGTGTGGGCGAACTCATGGAATTCATCCTTTCCTTGGGGTGAGTGAAGCGGGTTGGGTTGTGCGTCGGAGGGAGATGAGTGCAAATAGGGACAGGGCAAAGGGAGACTCGCCGGCCGATGGCCGGCCAGGGAGCATTCTGAAGGACTGGGGAGCGCAGGGATCCAGAAGGTCTCTGCGAATGGCTCCGGAATAGCCCTTCGGACCAGCGGCTTCCATGGCGAGCTGCCTCCGGGAATCCTCGCGCGCAGACCTATGCTTCGGCCCGCCTGCGCCCAAGTTGCCCGGCCAGAATCTTACCACCACTTGGACTGAGCCGGAACGGCAAACCGGCACAATGCTCAGCCGAAGGTACGCCGCCGGTCCGAAGCCACGCTCGCCACCGGCGCCGGAGACTCCTGCGCCTTCCCGGCAGAGAGAGGCGGCTGGGACCGGCGTCCGATTCGACCCAGAGACCGGGGCTGCCCGGCCGATTTGCCAGCCGATGCCTGTTGTGTTGTAAATCTAGACTTTAGAGGTCTTATTTCATGCCGCAGAATACTCTCACCGTTACCGACGACCGCACCGGCCGCATCTTCACCTTACCCATCGAGGGCGGAACCGTGCGCGCCATGGATTTCCGCCAAATCCGAACCAGCGAAGACGACTTTGGCATGATGCTTTACGACCCTGCCTTCATGAACACCGCCTCCTGCCGCTCCGCGGTCACCTTCATCGACGGCGACCGCGGGATTCTGGAGTACCGTGGCTATCCCATCGAGCAACTGGCCGAGCACTGCACCTTTCTGGAGGTGGCTTACCTGCTGCTCTTCGGCGAGCTGCCTGACAAGCAACAGCTCGACGGCTGGGTGTGGGAGATCACCCACCACACCATGCTGCACGAGACCACCAAGAAGTTCATGGAGGGCTTCCGCTACGACGCCCATCCGATGGTCATGCTGATTACCACCGTGGCCGCGCTCTCCAGCGTCTACCCGGCGGCGCGCAACGTGCAGGACCCGGCCAGCCGCCTGCTGCAGATCAAGCGGCTCATCGCCAAGATGCCATCGATTGCCGCCATGAGCTACCGGCACAGCGTCGGCTTCCCCTATGTCTACCCGGACAACGACCTGAGCTACACCGAGAACTTCATGCACATGCTGTGGCGGATGGTCGAGCCGAAGTACGCGGCCAACCCGGTGCTGGCGCGGGCGCTGGAGATTCTCTTCATCCTCCACGCCGACCACGAGCAGAACTGCGGCACCAACGTGATGCGCTCGGTGGGCAGCGCGCAGGCCGACCCCTACCTGTCCATCGCCTCGGCGGCTTCGGCGCTCTCCGGCCCGCTGCACGGCGGCGCCAACGAGGAAGTCATCCGCATGTTGGACGAGATCGGCGCAAAGGAGAACATCCCGGCCTACATCAAGAAGGTGAAGGAAGGCCGCGGCAAGCTGATGGGCTTCGGCCACCGCGTCTACAAGAACTTCGACCCGCGCGCCACCATCATCAAGAAGACCGCCGAGGCCGTCTTCGGCGAGACCGGCCACAATCCCAAGCTGGACATAGCGCTCGAACTCGAACGCATCGCCCTCGAGGACGAGTACTTCATCAAGCGCAAGCTCTATCCCAACGTGGACTTCTACTCTGGCCTCATCTACCAGGCCATCGGCTTCAAGCCGGAGATGTTCACGGTGCTCTTCGCCATTCCCCGCACGGTGGGCTGGCTGGCGCAGTGGCAGGAGTTGATCGTCGATACCGAGCAGAAGATCGCCCGGCCGCGACAGATATACACCGGCGGGCGCAGTGTGCAGGTTGTGCCCATCGAGCAGCGCACCCCGGCCGCGAACGGCCCGGACAGGAAGTAGAGCGGCCGCCTTGACGGTTCGGAGCGCGGAAACCAATAATGCAAGGAACGCGAGCACTTCCCCGCTTTCCTCTACGGAAGCGCTTGATTCGCAGCATCTTGAGGAGCACTGATACCATGGCATCCACCCCCTCTTCCGCCGTGCCATCGCTCAGGGCCGGCGTACAACCTCTGCGCGCCGGCGAGGGTTCGTCCTTCCTCTGGCGCAAGCTGCATTCCCTACTGGGCATCGTTCCGCTGGGGGCCTTCCTGCTGGAGCACCTGCTCTCAAACTTCGAGGCGCTCAACGGAGCCAACGCCTACGGCGCCCAGGTCAAATTCCTCAACAGCCTGCCCGTCGTCCGCGTCCTCGAATGGGTCTTCATCTTTCTCCCGCTGCTCTACCACGCGCTCTACGGCGTCTGGATCTGGCTCCGCGGCCGCTCCAACCTGGTCTATTACCCCTGGGCCGGCAACTGGATGTACACCGCCCAGCGCTACACCGGCCTTGTCGCCTTCGCCTACATTGCCCAGCACGTCGCCCGCCAGCGCTTCATGGGCACGCCGCTTCCCGAATGCCCCTACTCGGCCTTCGCCAAGGTGCAGCTCGAGCTCGCAAACCCCTGGATGCTCGCCATTTATGTGGTGGCCATGATCGCCATCTGCTGGCACTTTGCCTACGGCGTCTGGCTCTTCGCCGCCAAGTGGGGCATCACGCCCGGCGAGAAGGCCCGCCAGCGCTTCGGCGTGGTCTGCCTGGCCATTGGCCTGCTGCTGGCGGTCATGGGTCTGGCCAGCATCACCGCCTTTGTCGGGCACGGTCAGCCGCAGTCGAGCGTTCCCTGCCAGGTGGCCCCGGCAGCCGAAGCAACCGCAGTGAAATAACCGCAGCGCAAGCAGGCGGAAAGGACAGGGATTTCTCCATGGCAGCACCCAGAATCATTGTGGTTGGCGGCGGCCTTGCAGGCCTGGCGGCGGTCATCAAGATCGCCGAGGCCGGCGGGGCGGTCGACCTCTTCTCTATCGTGCCGGTGAAGCGTTCGCACTCAGTCTGCGCACAGGGCGGCATCAACGCCGCCAAGGACCTGAAAGGCGAGGGCGACTCCACCGACAAGCACTTCGACGACACCGTCTACGGCGGCGACTTCCTGGCCAACCAGACGCCGGTGAAGGCCATGTGCGAAGCCGCGCCGGGTATCATCGACCTGCTGGACCGCATGGGCGTGCCCTTCAACCGCACCCCGGAGGGCCTGCTCGACTTCCGCCGCTTCGGCGGCACGCTCTATCAGCGCACCGCCTTTGCAGGCGCCACCACCGGCCAGCAGCTCCTCTACGCACTCGACGAGCAGGTTCGCCGCCACGAGGCGGAGGGCAAGGTGAAGAAGTACGAGGGCTGGGAGTTCCTCTCCGCCATCCTCGACTCCAAAGGCCTCTGCCGCGGCATCGCCGCCCTCGACCTGCGCACCATGGAGCTTCGCGCTTTTCCGGCCGACGCGGTGATCCTCGCCACCGGCGGCATTGGCGCCATCTTCGGCAAGAGCACCAACTCCGTGGTCTGCACCGGCTCGGCGCAGTCGGCGGTCTTCCAGCAGGGCGCCTACTACGCCAACGGCGAGCTGATCCAGGTGCATCCCACCGCCATTCCGGGCGAGGACAAGCTGCGGCTGATGTCCGAGTCGGCGCGCGGCGAGGGCGGCCGCGTCTGGGTGCCGCGCACGCCGGGCGACAAGCGCCCCGTCAAGCAGATTCCCGAGGCCGAGCGCTTCTACTTCCTCGAGGAGTGGTACCCCAAGTACGGCAACCTGGTGCCGCGCGACATCGCCACCCGCGCCATTCACAAGGTGGTCTACCAGGAGGGTCTGGGCATCGACGGCCAGCCCATGGTCTATCTCGACCTCTCGCACATCGACCGCGCCACGCTGGACCGCAAGCTGGGCGGCATCCTGGATATCTACGAGAAGTTCGTGGGCGACGATCCGCACGAAGTGCCGATGAAGATCTTCCCCGGCATGCACTACACCATGGGCGGTCTCTGGGTGGACTTCGACCAGATGACCAACATCCCCGGCCTCTTCGCCGCAGGCGAGTGCGAATACCAGTACCACGGCGCCAACCGGCTGGGCGCGAACTCGCTGGTCAGTTGCATCTATGGCGGCTTCGTCGCCGGGCCGAAGGCGCTGGAGTACGCGAAGAATGCGCCGCCCGTCGAGGGCGACGGCGGCACGGCGGCCGAGCTGGCGCGCCAGGCCGAACTGAACGCCGCGCTGATGAAAAACCAGGGCACGGAGAATCCCTTCCGGCTCTGGCGCGAACTGGGCGTCACCATGACCGAGCACGCCACCGTGACCCGCTACAACGCCGGCCTCAAAAAGGCCGACGAAAAGGTCGTCGAGCTGCTCGACCGCTTCAAAGGCGTCTCGCTGGCCGACCGCAGCCAGTGGGCCAACACCAGCTTCGCCTTCGCCCGCCAGTTGAAGAACATGCTGGAACTCTCCCGCACCGTGGTTCTGGGGGCCATGCTGCGTGACGAGTCGCGCGGTGCCCATTACAAACCCGACTTCCCCGACCGCAACGACGAGAAGTTTTTGAAAACCACCAAGGCCAGCTTCACCGGCCTGCCGGAAGGTCCGCGCATCGAATACGAAGAGGTCGATACGCAGTACATCAAGCCGCGCCCGCGCCGCTACGACGCAACCCAATAAGCAAAGGGAGACTGACTTGTGG
>JBAVMZ010000457.1:0-2995 GCA_049690595.1 Occallatibacter sp.
GGGTTGCGAACTTCCCGGATGGTTGCTCATTGTGTTCTCCGGCCGACCCTCCCCGGTCCCCAAAAGCGAGGGACCGGGGGCACCCTCAACTCGGTGGAATTCCGTCGAGGACCGGCGCCACCCGCCAAACGCATCTTAATCTCCCCTATCACTTTCCATGATCGGCCTTGTAACAGGGCACGACTTCAGAGGCTGCGGAAAAGCCTCAAATCTGGAGGTTTGTCCCGGCTTCCCATTCCCTCGGCGGCTAAAGCCGCATTGATTGTATTGGACTTAGACGTACGGGCTAAAGCCCGTACCCTTCAAATCGTGCCTTCCCCGGAGTTTTTCCGCAGCCTCTTCAGTCGTGCCGCCACAGAAGCACAAGACGATAAGGGCTTCAGCCCCTGCCAACCTCCCCGTCCCCCCTTTGCCGATGGCCGGCCGATGCCGCATGCAGGGGCTAAAGCCCGCCGTGCTTCCTGGGCCCATTTGCGGCACGACTGAAGTCATGCCCTGTTACAAAGCGAATGAGTTCAATATCCTGCGCGGAGTGGTCTCTTCCATTCGCGGAGTGTTCCCTTCGATTTCATGAGCGGGTTTAGGGGCGTTTGCGCGGCGGGGGCGGGCATTCCTCTTGCAATCCGCGGGCGGGGCCTTTAGGCTATTGCCATGCCTCGATGTCGCTGACACCGCCCTGGTGAAGCCCGACGGCAGGCGTGCGCCCGGTTCGCGCGCGCAATTTCCCCCTCTCAGAGTCCAACACCGATTCCTCGACGCTGAATGCTCGAATTCAGCCCAGCAGGGTCCGGGCCGCTACCCGGCAAAAAAGGAGAGTCTTCCATGGCGCGTATTGCCGCGAACGTGACTGAACTGATTGGCCACACCCCGCTGGTGCGGCTGAACCGCCTGGCGGCCGGGCTGCCGGCGACGGTGGTGTTGAAGCTGGAGAGCCAGAACCCGCTCTCGAGCGTGAAGGACCGCATCGGGTTTGCGATGATCGACGCGGCGGAGAAGGCCGGGCGAATCAAGCCGGGCGAGACGGTGCTGATCGAGCCGACCAGCGGCAACACGGGGATCGCGCTGGCGTTTATTGCCGCGACCAAGGGCTACAAGCTGATTCTGACCATGCCGGAGACGATGAGCCTGGAGCGGCGGGTGCTGCTGCTGGCCTTTGGGGCGGAGATTGTGCTGACGCCGGGGCCGAACGGGATGAAGGGCGCCATTGCCAAGGCGAACGAGATCCTGGCGGCGACGCCGAACGGGGTGATTCTGCAGCAGTTCGACAACCCGGCCAACCCGGCGATCCACTACGCGACGACCGGGCCGGAGATCTGGGAGGACACGGACGGCGCGGCGGACATCCTGATCAGCGGCGTGGGCACGGGCGGAACGCTGACCGGCGTGGCGCGCTACATCAAGGAGCGCAAGCCGGAGTTCAAGGCGATCGCCGTGGAGCCGACGGACAGCCCGGTGCTCTCGGGCGGCAAGCCGGGACCGCACAAGATTCAGGGGATCGGCGCGGGCTTTGTGCCCGGCGTGCTGGACACGAAGCTGATCGACGAGGTGGTGCAGATTTCGAACGACGAGGCGATTGCGACGGCGCGTCGGCTACCGCTGGAGGAAGGGCTGTTTGTGGGCATCAGCGCGGGCGCGGCGGTGGCAGCGGCGCTGAAGGTGGCGGCGCGCCCCGAGAACGCGGGCAAGTTGATCGTGGCGATCCTCCCCGACTTCGGCGAGCGGTATCTTTCGAGCGTGCTGTTCGAGTCGCTGCGGCAGCAGGCGCTGGGGCTGGTGACGCAGCAGGTGAATCTGTAAGGCAGTTGTCAGTTGTCAGTTGTCAGTTGTCTGTCGCCGGTTCCTGCGCATTGGGCGGTTCGCCTGGAAATGCGCCTGCCAACTGACGACTGATTGCCGCCTGCCGACTGCTGACAACTGACAACTGAAAACTGAAAACTGAAAACTGAAAACTGAAAACTGATCACTGACAACTGAAAGCTGACAACTGAAAGCTGCCATGAGCCTGATAGCCCGGATGCGCGAAGACATTGCCTCGGTGAAGGAGCGGGACCCGGCTGCGCGCTCGCGGGTGGAGATTCTGCTCTGTTACCCAGGGCTGTGGGCGGTGTGGATTCACCGGGTCTCGCACGGGCTTTGGCGGAGACGACTGCGGCTGGCGGCGCGGCTGCTCTCGCAGGTGGGCCGTTTTCTGACCGGGGTGGACATTCACCCCGGCGCGCTGCTGGGCCGGAGGTTGTTCATCGACCATGCGACCGGGGTGGTGATCGGCGAGACGGCCATTGTGGGCAGCGACGTGACCATGTACCAGGGGGTGACGCTGGGCGGCACGGGCAAGGGCCACGGCAAGCGGCATCCGACGGTCTGCGACGGGGTCTTCATCGGCAACAACGCCAACATTCTGGGGAATATTACGGTGGGGGAGAACTCGCGGGTGGGGGCGGGGTCGGTGGTGCTTTCGGACGTGCCGCCGAACTCGACCGTGGTGGGCGTGCCGGCGCACATTGTCTACCGCAACGGGCAGCGGGTGCTGATTACGGACCCGCACGAGATCAAGGACCCGCTCTCGGATGCGTTCATTGCGCTGGCGGCGCGCGTGGAGGAGCTGGAGGCGCGGCTGGGCGCGGAGAAACAACGGGCCGAACCCTTCGCGGCCGAAGCGGCGGAGCGGGCGGCCTACCGCGAGGAGCTGGAGAGGCTGCGGGAGTACGTGACGATGGGCGAGGGGATCTGAGGCTTCTGTTCCCATCCTGGGCCGGGATTCCGGCGTTTCCCGTATTGCCACGGCGCGGGCGGAGGTCCTTCGATTTGGGCTGAAGTCGGCGCGGCGGCCGCCCTAGACTGCGAGGGAGAGGCTGCGACCCTCCATGCGCACACTCATCTCGACGATCTCTCTCATGCGGCCCTGCCAGCTGGCGGGGCTTTGGCTGGTTTTCTGCGCGGCGGCTGGCCGGGGCCAGGAGGCAGGCGCTCCGGCGCTCGGGCCGGTCCCCTCCTT
>JBAVMZ010000458.1:0-2494 GCA_049690595.1 Occallatibacter sp.
CAGAGGGCGAGGTGCCAGCGCAGGCGGATCGGCCCGGCCTCGAGCAGCAGCGCCAGAAGAGTGTCCTTCCACGGAGCTAGCAGGCGCGGCGACTCCAGCACCACGGTTTCCAGAGCGTCCGCCGCGCGGCCGGCCACGCCGGGGTCCGGGTCAAAGAGGCACTCGACCAGTTGCCGCATCCGCCGAGGCTCCTCGAGCACCAGCACCGCGGCATCGAAGGCGCGGCCCTTGGTCATGGTGCAACGGCCCTCGGCGAGCATCGCGTGGACTGGATTGGTCTTGCGCATTGCCGGCGTCTCCGGCTCAATTCTGCGCCGACTCCGCCTCCGGCGCCAGCATTTTTGCGGCCACGCGCCCGGCACCGCGCAGGAGCGCCTTGACGGGCCAGCGGCCGTCCTCGCCGGCGAAGAATATCTCTCCCGCGCGGCGCGCCTCGGGCCGGTAGTACCAGCGCTTGAGGAGAGCCAGATGGCCCTGCCGCACGGCGGCCGAGGAGCCGCCGCCCATGGCCGCGAGCTCTTCGAGGGCCGCCTCCATCCGCGCCTCGAGCAAACCGCGGGCCTTGCGCGCCGCCGCCGCACTGCTTCCCTGCCCGTCTGCGGCTGGTCCCTCAGTCGCTAGTCCCTCAGTTCCTGGTCCCTGTTCTTCCGGCACGGGTTCGACCGCCAGCGGCTGGGCGAAGAGCGAGGTCGAGCCCGACTGCTCGTTCTGGATGCGCATGCCGAGCGTGGAGAAAAGTGCCGGGCCGCGCAAACGGCCCGCATCGTAAAGGAAGACCGCGACGCTGCCGGGCTCGGCCGCGGCCTGCAGGAGGACCGCGCGCAACTGGTTCATGGGGCGCACCAGCTCGGCGGCCAGGGCCCGCACCGCTTCCACGCGCTGCACCTGGGCGTGGACTGCGGCCGCCTGCTCGAAGGCGAGCACGGCGGAGGCCTGATCGCGCTCGGTGCGGAGGGTGACGAGGCGGCTCTCGCCAAGCGTGGCCAGGAAGCGCTCGACCTCGGCGGCTTCTTCTGCGTAGCGGCCGTCCGTGCAGCCCTGGTAGCAGGGCGCGAGACACATCTTCATCTCGGAGTAGACGCAGCCGGGGTGGGCGGGGTCGGGGTCGAGTTCCTCGGTGCAGCGGCGCAGCAGGAAAAGTTTGAGGGCCTCGTCGGCAAAGCGCTCGGCCTGGGCGCGCGAGGCAAAGGGTCCGTAGGCCCACGCGGCCTCGCGCTGGCTGGGCCGGTGGGTGACGGCGATGCGAGGAAAGCGGTTGGAGCCAAGGAAGCGAATGAAAGCCGGCGCGCGCAGGTGCATCCGCTCCAACGCCCGCTCGCCATAAACCTCTTCCAGGAGGGAAAACTGCGCCAGCAGCGACTCGAACTCCGAGCCGGTCAGGCGGTAAGCGATGCGCCGTACGCGGCCGGCCAGTTGCAGGCGGCGGGGATGCTTCTCCGAGGGCAGGAGCAGCCGCTCCAGACGGGCGCGGAGGTTGGGCGTGCGGCCGATGTAAGGCTCGGCGTGGGCCTCGGCGCCATAGAGGGCGAAGACGGCGGGGCTGGCAGGGAGCTGAGTCAGCGTGGCCCTGGGATCGGCGGGATCGAAGGGGACGGATTGTGAGATCGATTCGCTCGGCATGGCCGTCCTCTCCTTTCCAAACCGATTCAGGTTGAGCAGGTGCTCAAGAGCGAGAGCTGGGGCACCCAGCATTGGTACAACGTCAGGCGGTCAACGACCTGGCCGATGATGGGACATTTGCTTCAGGCTCCGGCCACGGTCATGCCGTCGATGCGCAGCGTGGGGGCGGCAACGGCGCCGCGGAACACGAAGTCGTTGCCGATGGCGGTTACGTTGCGGAGCATATCGGCCAGGTTGCCGGCGACGGTGACTTCTTCCACCGCGTGGGTCAGCGTGCCGTTCTCGATCCAGAGGCCGGTGGCGCCGCGGGAGTAGTCGCCGGTGACGACGTTGACGCCGAAGCCCATCAGGCTGGTGACGTAGAGGCCGGCGGGCACGGCGGCGACGATCTCCTCGGGCGCGAGCGTGCCCGGTTCGAGATAGAGGTTGCCACAGCCGATGCCGGGGGCGCCGGCCAGGCCGCGGGCGGCGTTGTGCGTGGACTTCATGCCCAGCTTGCGCGCGGTGTAGGTGTTGAGCATGTAGTTGCGCAGCACACCCTGCTCGACCAAGACCGTGCGCAGCGAGGGCAGGCCTTCGCCGTCGAAGGGCGAGGCGCCGAAGCCGCCCATTCCCGAGGGCAGCAGCATCAGGTTGTCGTCGACGATGGTGACGGAGGGGGCGGCGATGGGCTCACCCAGCTTGCCGGCCAGGAAGGAGGCGCTGCGCCAGATGGCGTCGCCGGATGCGGCGTCGAAGACCAGGCCGACGAGCGAGCGCGCCACCTCCGGCGCAAAGACGACCGGGACCTGCTGCGTGGGGACGCGGCGCGCGCCCAGCCGCCGCAGGGTCCGGCGAGCGGCCTCGCGGCCCACGGCCTCGGGCGAGTCGAGGT
>JBAVMZ010000459.1:0-7734 GCA_049690595.1 Occallatibacter sp.
GGGCTGGGCTGCGGGCGGGCCGGCTGGGCGGCATTGACGCGCGCGCCGCGGATTGGCTCGATGTCCATGTGGACGATGAGCTGGCCGGCGGATTTGAGCTCGACTTCGCGGCGAAGTTTGTCCAGGCCGTCCGCGGTCTCGGCCTCCACCAGGTGCTGGCCGAGCGTGACGGGGACCTTCTTCGCGCCGCCTGCCTCGATGCGGCCTTTGTCTTCGCCGTCCAGCTTCCAGTCGCAGGCGAGGTCGCACATGACCAGGAGGGTGGTGACGGGCTTGGGTTTGGGCATCGGCTTGGGCAGCAGGACGGGGCCATCATCCTGCTGGGCGGGGAGGGGGGCGACGGAGAAGAGCAGGGCTGCCAGCAGCGGCAGCGTCGCGAGAGACGAAAGAAACGAAGCTGTTGTGCGCATCGTCCACGAGCCTCATTGCGTGCGATCAAGGATCCCGGGAAAAACTACGGCAAGGATAGCGCAAAGGCGGCGGTGTCGCGGCGAAATGCGGGGCGAGCGGGACTGGGGGAGCTGAAAAGCAACCGCGGATCCTTCGACTCGCTGCGCTCGCTCAGGATGACAGAGCTGTGGTGACGGGGGCTTCCTGGGTGACGGGGGCTTCCTGGGTGGCAGGGGCTTCCTGGGTGACTCGCCCACTGTTCATTGCAGCCGTAACGCGGCGTGGCGATTCGGGGCTGCTCAGGATGAGAGAGCGGCGCAAGTGCGCGGGCTACTGGCTGGCGTCGCCCATGACGGCGCAGGCTTTCTGTTCGCCGAGGTCGCAGGCTTTTTTGAAGTACTTGCGGGCCTGGTCGAGGCTGCCGGAGTTCTGGAAGAGGGTGCCGAGGCTGGTGCAGCTGAGGGCGTTGCCCTGGTTGCAGGCGGCGAGATAGACCTGGGCGGCGTGGTTCTGGTCGCGGGCGCCGCCGAGGCCCTGGGCCCAGAGAAAGCCCAGGTAATTGCAGGCGCGCATCTCGCCGGCCTGGCAGGCCTGATTAAAGAGGGTGCGGGCCCGGGTGTAGTCCTTGCGGTCGTAGGCGGCCTTGGCGGTGTCGTAACCGGAACCTGCAATGGGATTGGAAGGCGGATGGACGGGCGTTTCGATGGGATGGGACGAGCCATCCCAGACGTAGGCGCCGGCAATGTCGGCGCTGGGGCGGTAGCCGTCGGCGGTTGCGATGGCGCGGACCATGGCGCCGGAGGGGAGCGAGGCGATGGGCGCTTCGTAGACGGGCGAGCTCTCGGTGGGGGCGCTGCCGTCGACGGTGTAGTGGATGACGGCGTGAGGGGTTGGGTCGCTGATCGCGATGGGCTGCGGCCGGGCGTAGGTTCCGGCGGCGGGTGAGAGCACGGGGACGGCGGCGGCGGGGTTGGGGACGACGAAGTGCACGACGGCCCAGACGGCGGCGGCGGCCAGCACCAGGCCGGCGGCAATGGCGGGAATGCGGTTCTTCGCCGGCGGCGGCGGCTCGGGGTTGGGCCGGGGGCCGGGCTCGGTATTCTGCGCGGGCTCGGCAGATTTGCGGATGACGGGCGGCTCGACGACGGTCTCGCGGCGGATCGGGGCCGGCGGCCTGGGCTGGAGCGCTTCGAGGGCGGCCGTGGCCGAGGGGTAGCGCTGCTCGCGCTCGCGGGCCAGCAGGCGCATGACGACGGCTTCGAGACCGGGGTGCTCGCGCTCCAGGCTGGGGCGCAGGCGACCGAGGGGCTCGATCGTGCCCTGCAGGTGCTGGTACATCCAGCCTTCCATGTTGTGGGCGCGGAAGGGGGTGCGGCCGGAGAGCATCTCGTAGAGGACGCCGCCCAGGGCGTAGAGGTCGGTGCGGCCGTCGAGTTCGTTGGCCGGGGTGCCGCGCCACTGCTCGGGGGCGGCGTACTCGGGGGTGAGGAGCAAGCCGTGGGTGTGGCTAAGGTTGGTGATGCCCTCAGCCATGGCGGCGATGCCGAAGTCGAGGATCTTGGGCTGGTCGCCGCCACCGGGAGCGGTGGCCAGGAGGATGTTCTCGGGCTTGATGTCGCGATGGATGGCGCCGCGGGCGTGGGCGGCGGCAAGACCGGAGGCGATGCCGCGGGCGAGGGCAAGGGCGCGGTCTATAGGCAGGCCGCGGGGGTTCCTGCCGAGCTCGGCGCGCAGGCTGGCGCCGGGGACGAACTCCATGGCGATGAAAAGGCCGCCGCCCTCGTCCTGATCCAGGTCGTTGACCTCGACGATATTGGGATGGCGGAGCTGATAGGCGGCGCGGGCCTCCTGGCGGAAGCGCTTGATGAACTGGGGGTTGCGGCTGAGTTCTGTGGCCAGGAACTTGAGGGCGAGCTGGCCGCCGAGCAGGATGTGCTCGGCCAGGTACACGACGCCCATGCCGCCTGAGCCGAGCTTGCGGACGATGCGGTACTTGCCGCGGACAATGTGGCCCGGCTCCAACTCCTGGGATTCAATGAGGACCGCCCCGTCGGTGGGGCAATGATGGGTGTGGTCAGGGTACGGCGTATCGCAGACCGGGCAGGTCTTCATGGCGGGCTCCAGCCAAGTGCAGCGCCACGCGCTGCGAACAGAATTCGCTGGGAAGAAGGATAGCATCGAAGGGTCTTTTGCCAGGGGGCGAGAGCGCCGAACGCGAATCTGCCGCGTCCAACAGGGGTGGTTCGCGAATGGATTGGCGCGGCGGAGCGCCGGCGGTTGGCCCGTCGGCGGCTGGGCCGGATACAATAACGGGTGACGGTGTGCGGCGAGCCGCGCGAACGATCTTCTGTGAAGTTTGGAGCAGGTGCACGTGAGAGGAATTCTTTGCCGCAGTCTGCGGCTTGAACTGATGGGGGCTGTCGGGATCGCGCTGGCGATGCCTGGCTTGGGCGGGCTGGCCCAGGGCGCGGGGGCCGCGGCCACCCAGACCACGCTGAACGCCGAGACTCGCGACCAGGACGGGCGCACACGAGCCACCTTGACGGTGCGCGTGAGCGGCGAGGAGGGCGTGCCGGCTACGGGCGCCATCGTGGTGCGCGACCGCGGACAACAGATTGCTGGCGCGGCGCTGGACGCCGACGGC
This sequence comes from Occallatibacter sp., assembly GCA_049690595.1. GTDB lineage: Bacteria > Acidobacteriota > Terriglobia > Terriglobales > Acidobacteriaceae > Telmatobacter. The sequence continues at coordinate 3,035 of JBAVMZ010000459.1, forward strand.
AAGACCCAGTTGACGCTGGACCTGCCCGCGGGCGACCACCTGCTGCGCGCAGCCTACGCCGGCGACGAGACGCACCGCGCTTCCGTGTCGAAGCCGGCGAGTGTGCGCGCGATGGACACGGCGACGCCGGACTTCGGGATCACGGTGGCTCCGGCGAGCCTGACGCTGACGGCGGGGCAATCGGGCACGGTCATTGCGTCGGTGACGCCGGTGAATGCGGCGGCGCTGACGGCGCCGATGTTCGTGACGCTGTCGTGCTCGGACAATCCGGACCAGTCTTCGTGCAGCTTTACGCCGCAGAACATCGAGATCCTGCCCACGACGACCAGCGCGGTGACCAGCACAATGGTGGTGACGACGCAGGCGGAGTCGGGCATGGCGCGGCCGCTGGAGCGCGGGGGAGCAAGCCCGGTGGCGTGGGCTGTGCTCTTTCCGGGCGTGCTGGCGCTGGGCGGTCTGGCCTGGGGCGTGCGCCGGGGAACGCTCAGCCGGTTGGTGCTGCTGGGACTGGTAGCGCTGGTCACGCTGGCAAGCGCGACGGGCTGCAACTCCCGCTACGGCTACAAGAACCACCCACCGCCAAAGAACCCGGCGACGCCGGCAGGGAGCTATTCGCTAAAGGTGACGGCGCAGTCGTCGAATGGCGTGGTGGCCACGACGCACTACACCACGCTGGCGCTGACGGTGAAGTAACGGCCGGCTGGAGATGGATCGGAGAGGCCCCGCGCAGCGCGGGGCCTTTTTCGTGAGGCAGGAGTCAGTTCCCCGGCTCTGTCTGTTCCAGATATTGGATGTAGCCGAGCAGGGCGCCCCAGTGGTAGAAGCGGTCGCTGCTCATCACGTCGTCGCCCGTGCCGGTTATGGCGTTGTAGTTCTCGTGGACGTGTCCGTGCCCGGTCCATTCGCGGAGGAAGAGCGCGTAGGATTTGGCGGCGAAGTCGCGGCGGACCTGGGGACTGGCGTACTGGCGCAGACCGAGGTAGACGAGATAGTTCATCGGCCCCCAGATGCGGCCGCGCCAGTACTCCTGGTCGTGGAAGGCGGGATCGTTGCGGGCGATGGAGGGGATGATCCACTCGCCCCAGAACTCGGCGGGGTTGAGCAGGTGCTTTTCTATCATCCTGCTGGCCTGCTCAGGGGTGGCCGCGCCGGCCAGCAGCGGATAGAAATTCGTCGGCGAGAGCCGTGGGCTCTTTTCCCCAGTAATCAGGTCCACATTCAGGAAGACGCCGCTCTGGTCGTCCCACATGGTTGCCAGTTTGGCGCGGTAGCGGGCGGCGCGGGCTGTGAGTTCGGCGGCCTCCGGCTCGCGGCCGAGCACGCGCGCGGCTTCGGCCAGCGCATCGCAATCGGCAATGTAGAGACTCATCAGGCCCACGTCGGCGAACTCCACCAGATGCGTCTGCCGGTTGTAGTAGGAGCCGTCGTACATGGGACTGTTGTCAAGGCCGGACTCGAAGATGGCGCCTTGCCAGGCGCCGCGCGAGCCGTCGTCGAGGTTGGCGGGCTGATTGCCGGGGTCGCTGCCCCAGGCGAGATAGCCCTGGACCGACCGGTGCTCGTTCCACCAGCGGTTCCAGCGCAGCAGCGGCTCGAAGGCGTCTTCCAGAAGCCAGCGGTCGTGGTACTTGCGGTAGAGGCCGATGAGGGTGATGGCGCCGACGGGCGGCTCCGAGCGGTCCGTGCTCTTCCAGCCGCCCGCGCGGGCGTAGTTGGGCACGAAGCCCTGCGGGGTCTCCTCGCGCAGGGTCTCGAGGGCGTTGGCGTAGGCCAGGTCGCGGCTGCCGGTGGAGGCCAGGGTGGCGGCGAAGAAGGTGTCCCAGTCGAAGAGGACGTAGCCGCCCCAGCCGACGCTCCAGATGCGGGAGACGGGGGAGATGACGCGCTGCTTTTCGGGTTCGTAGATGGTGTCCCAGCCGAGCGTGGTCTGGATGGCGTCGAGGACGGGAGCACCGGAGCCGGCGGCCTGGAGGGATGTGTCGTAGGCGGCGCGCTGGCGGGCGAGGATGGCGCCGATTTCGGCGACGGTGCGGGGCTTGCCGGTGCTGAGACCGATGGGGACCGCGAGGTCGGCGGCGAAGTAGGGTCCGGCGAGGGGCAGATCGATGTGGAGCTGGGGTTGCTGCGCGCCGGCGGGCTCGCAGGTGCAGTAGATGGGGATCTCCGTCGCGGCGGCGCGCGCCACGATGGAACCGCCGGTCCTCTCCACCGAACGCGGCCTATTCCAGAGGAAGCCGACGGAGAAGACGACGGTGGGTGGGAGGGCGGATTCGGGCTTGGCGGAGGCGAGAGGCGTGACCAGGAGAACGAGGTCCGAGCTGTCGTGCGCGGACTGGATGCGCCACTTGTGCCCTTTCCATTCGATGGTGAGGTCGGTGTAGGAGCCGTCCCAGGAGTGGGGGCCGGGGGTGACCCGCTCGGCGTTGGGGTCGAGGCGGCCGATGAGCGCGTCGCCGAGGTAGGCATCGGCGTTGAGGGTGGTGTTGTGCCTCATGCCGACGTGAATGGCGAGGCCCTCAGGCAGCAGCACCTGGGTGGCGACGCTGTGCACGTCCCAGGTGTTCCATCCGGTGGCCAGGCGCTGCTGCACATGGCGATACTGGGCCGAGAGCGGCGCGGGAGCGGTGTGGTCCTCCGGCAGGCGGGAGGGGGCCGCGGGCTGAGCGCCGGGCTGGGCCAGGGCGCCGGGGGCAACGAGCGCCGCCAGAAGGACAGATGCGATTCCGAGGGTGCGTTTCATTCCTGCTTCTCCGCGGTTCCCAGGGTGGATTCAACTCACGGCAAGAAGCTACCACAGCGCGGCCGGCAAGGGCTGTGTGCCGGTGCGGCGCGCGCTATACTGGCACGGCGATGAGCAAGCGAAAGGCAGACGGGCCCGTGGGCATCCGGCAGATGGCCGCCGAGCTGGGTGTCTCGATCGGCACGGTGGACCGGGCTCTGCACGGGCGGGCCGGAGTGAGCGAGGCCACACGCGAGCGCGTGCTGGAGCTGGCGCGGCGATGGAAGTACACGCCGAACCTGGCAGCGCGGAACTTGAAGCTGAACCGGCGGGTCCGCATCGGGGTGTTTCTGCCCGAGGAGATTGCCTCGTTCTACGGGCCGCTGCGGGAGGGCATTCGCGCGGCAGCGGAGAACGACGCGGGCTCGGCGGTGGAGGTGGAGTTTTTCGGCTATCCTCGGTTGGGCGCCGGCGATGTGGAGCGGATGGAGGCCGAGAACTGGCGGCGGTTCGATGGCGTTATTGTGGCGCCGGGCGACCCGGCGCGGCTGACGGCAATGCTGAACGCGGAGAGCGACGCGCGCCCTGCCGTGGTCTGCGTGACCACCGATGCGCCCGGGGCGCCGCGGCTGGCGTCGATTGCCGTAGAGTCGCGGGCGAGCGGCGCGATTGCGGCGGAGTTGCTGGGCAGGCTGGTGACGGCGAGCCTGCCGGTGGCGACGATCACTGGCGATCTGCGCATCGAGGATCACGCGGAGAAGCTGCGCGGGTTCTCCGCGGCGCTCAAGCGCTACGCGCCGCACCTGAGGGAGCTCAAGGCCATCGAGTCGCACGAGTCGTCGCAGGACGCCTTCGAGGCGGCGCTGGAGTTGCTGGACGCGCAGCCGGAGCTGGGCGGCATCTACATCAGCACGGCGAACAGTTTGCCGGTGATGCGGGCGCTCAAGGAGACCGGGCGACTGGGGCGCGTCGCGGTGATCGCCACCGATCTGTTTCCGGAGCTGGCTGCGCTGATCGAGGAGGGACACGTCTTTGCGTCACTCTATCAGCGGCCCTTTACGCAGGGCAGGATGGCCTACGAGACGCTGAGCCGGCACCTGGTGGCGGGCGTAACGCCGCGGCAGGTGGTGCGGCTGGCGCCGCACGTGGTGCTGCGCAGCAACCTGGCGCTCTTCACGGGCGAGACGGGGCGGGACGAACCGCTGGCGTGAGGGGCGTGGCCTGGTGCTCGGCCACGAGCAAGGGAAGGACGTGCGGGCCAGGAGACTGCGCGCGATGCGCTCGAAAGACGTTTGGGCGCTGCTCCGCCAAACGCTGAGGGTGCCGGTGACGAGGCCCTCGCCGACTTCCCAGGGGTTGAAGCGGCGGGAGGAAAGCAACGCACATAAGGTCCCGCCGCCGCACATCCTCTTCTGCGCTCAGCGTGTGGCGCACCGCATCAGGCCGCCGCTGATCCGAGTTAACCCCGTCCGACCGAAGAGTCGCCACCTCGGTAACCACAAAATCCGGTATGTCCCGTGAATCTTCCGAACCGCCAGCGGTCTCAGCTCGCTCTGCGCTGACCACCAGGACAACGCCGAACTTACCCCCCCCGACAAAGGTCTGCGGAAACAGGCCGAGCACCACCTCCGGTCGCCCCGTCGTGGTCCTTCGGCTCGCGGCCCAGCAGCAAATCGCGCACGCACCCGCCCGCCAGCAGCGCCTCGTGCCCGCCGCGCGTAGCGCGCGGACAGTCGCCATCGCCGCCTCGAATTTCTCCCGGTCCTCGGCCATCGAACAAGAGTATTCTGGCCCGGCCAGCGGAATCAATTTGCCGCCCCTGCCGCCGGAGACGACGCCAGCGAAACGGACTGGGAACTTCCACGAGTTTTCCGCGCTATGATGGCTAGTGTAGTGTCTCATTAATAGAATCGAGTATACGCAGAGGGTCATCTTATGACGAGGAGACCCCGATATGCGTGTAGCTCGTCCCATTGTTCTC
>JBAVMZ010000460.1:0-5239 GCA_049690595.1 Occallatibacter sp.
GCGCAGCTCCAGAAGATTCCGTTCATGCTGGTGCTCGGCGACCGCGAGGTAGAACAGGGCAAGGTGGGCGTGCGGAACCGCAAGCACGGCGATCAGGGCGCGCAAAGCGTCGACGAGTTCGTGGCGGGACTGAAGCAGATCGTGGATTCCAAGGCCGTCTCCGAATAGCGGCGCGGCGTCATAGGTCGAAATGGAAAGGCGCGCTGCACGGCGCGCCCTTTGCTTTGTGCAATCCGTCGATCCCGAATCGGCAGTTGACTGCACGTCCTGAATCTCACGTCCAGGCCGGTAAGACCAACTTGAGGTCAAACGGCGTCAGATGCGAGTTGCGGGCTCCAGGATCCCGCCCGATTTCTGACGGTGCAGCCCGGGCTTGTGTGAGGGCAAAAGCGCAACGAGTTGCCGTCTGGCTGACTTAACTCATTTAGAATCGTTTGTTTATATCTGAAAAAGAGCAACCGAGTTGCTCTTTTGGCCTTCGAATCGCAACTGCACGCGAGGATTTTACGGACGCGGTGACATCGGGCAAACAGTCCTGGATTGCAGGGGCTCGGGTCTTTCGCCCCAAGCCGGGGCTTACCCCTCTCGCGGCCCTCCCACGGCTTGCGCCGTGGGCTACGATCTTCCGCCGGGCTCCCTGCAAATGTACGCCTAGCGGCCGGCTGGAACGTTCAGCTAGCGCCATTATATTGATTCTAGGTAACTTGCAATTCCATTTGCCGACTCGGCAGCCCGCCGGAAAGGCTTCTCTGGCGACGGATCGGCTATCATGAAACTTGGCCGTGAGGCCGTTGCTCACCGGCCGGAATACCCATCCACATGATTCAGGCAGTAATACTTGCGGGCGGTTTGGGAACGCGCATGCGGCCCCGCACGGAGACCGTTCCGAAACCGCTGCTGCCAGTGCTGGGACGGCCTTTCCTGGAATACCAGATCGAACTGCTGCGCACTCAGGGCATCGCGCGGGTCCTGGTGCTGGCGGGGCACCTGGGCGAGCTGATCCGGGAACATTTCGGCGATGGCTCCACGCGCGGCGTGCAGATTTCGTACTCCTTCGAGCCGCCTGGCCTGCTCGGCACCGGCGGCGCGCTGAAGTACGCGGAAGGCGCGCTGGAACGGGATTTCCTGCTGCTGAACGGCGACACTTTGCTCGAAATCGACTACGCCGCATTCGCGCGCGACTTCCGCGCGAGCGGCAAATGGGCGCTGCTCACCGCCGCCCGGCGCACCGGCCCGACGCCGGGCAACCTGCTCATCGACGCCGGCGGCGCGGTGCTCGACTATTCGAAGCTCCAGCCGCGCGGCGAGCACGTGGACGCCGGAGTGGCGGCGTTTTCGCGGCATATTGTAGACCTGATTCCGCCCGCACGGGCCTGCTCTCTGGAGCAGGAAGTCTATCCTCGACTCATCGCGCGCGGAGAGCTGGCGGCGCTGCAACTCGACACGACGTTTTTCGACATGGGCACGCCCGCGGGGCTCGCGGCGCTTGAGGCGCACCTGGCATGATTGTCGTTCGCACGCCCTTTCGCATCAGCTTTACCGGCGGCGGCAGCGATCTGCCCTCGTACTATCGCAGCGGCCACGGCGCCGTGGTCAGCGCCACCATCGATAAGTACATGTACATCGCGATCCACCCCTATTTCCAGGACAAGATCCGCATCAAGTACTCGCGCACCGAGGACGTGGACCGCATCGAGGACATTCAGCACCCCATCGTGCGCGAGTGTCTGTCCTGGCGCCACATTCCGCTGGGCATGGAGTTGGCCAGCTTCGCCGACGTCCCGGCCGGCAGCGGCCTGGGCTCCAGCAGCTCCTTCGCCGTGGGTCTGCTGCACGCGCTGCACGCGCATCGCCACGAATCGGTCTCGCCCGAAGAACTGGCGCGGTCGGCCTGCCAGGTGGAGATTACGCGACTGCGCGAGCCGATCGGCAAACAGGACCAGTACGCGGCGGCCTACGGCGGCCTGAACTATCTACGCTTCAACTCCGACGAGACGGTTCGCGTCGAGCCGGTGGCGCTCGACGCCGGTGGGCGCGGCGAGTTCGAGCGCCGACTGCTGCTGTTCTACATCGGCCAGGAGCACAAGGCCGGCGCGATTCTCTCCGAACAGAGCCGAAACATGGCCGACGATGACAAGTTCCGCCTGGTCACGCGCATGGTTGAGATCGCGGAGCGCTTCCGCGCGGCGCTGGAGCGCCAGCGCTTCGGCGAATGCGGTCTGCTGCTCGACGAGAACTGGCAGCTCAAGCGCCGGCTGGCCTCGGGCGTGAGCAACGAGCGCGTCGAATCCACCTACCGGCAGGCTCTGGAAAGCGGCGCAACCGGCGGCAAGCTGCTGGGCGCCGGCGGCGGGGGCTTCCTCCTGCTGTACTGCGAGCCGGAACGCCAGCCGCGCCTGCGCGCCCGGCTGGCGGAGCTGCGCGAGATGCCCATTCATTTCTCGGAGGGCGGTTCCACGGTCCTCTATTCCGATGCCACGGATGCGGACGCGCCGGCTCGGGCGGCGCTGGAGACGGTTTAGTTGCGCCGGCAACCGGCAACCAAAGCGCGCGCCCTGGCGCTGTCGCTGGTGGTCATCGCGCTCAACAATTTTGGCAACCTCATCCTGGCTTATGGCATGCGCCAACTGCCCAATACGGTCGGGACGAATCCGCTCGACTACATCCGGGCGATGTTCCACCCGCTGGTGGCGCTGGGCATCGCGCTACTGATCGGATGGATGCTGACGCGCATGACCCTGCTCAGTTGGGCCGACCTCAGCTTCGTTCTGCCCGTCACCGCCACCGGCTATGTCCTGAACATGGTGCTGTCACAGACGTACCTGCATGAGACCGTCGGCGCACGCAGTTGGGCCGGAGCGGTGCTGATTACCGCCGGAGCGGCCCTGGCCGGCAGCGCAGCGCCGAAAGAGGGCCTGCCGGACGGGCCGCGGGGCGGTGCCCGATGAAGTGGCTGCTGCTGGCCCTGGTGGTCGGAGCGACCGTGCTGGGCGACGTGTTGCAGAGCCACGAGATGAAGCGCGCCGGCGAGCAGTCGGTGAGCGCGCGCGGCCTGGTGCGGATCCTGCGCACCATTTTCGGCCGCCGCTACCTGATTCTGGCCGTATTCTTCATGGCCATCTCCTTCTTTGCCTTCATGGCGCTGGTGCAGATCGCCCCGTTGAGCTTCGCGGTACCGGCTTCGGCCGCGACCTTCGTTCTGGAGACTCTGCTGGCGCGTTTCGCCCTGCACGAGCGGATGGGCTGGCGGCGGGCCGTGGGCGCATTGCTGGTGCTGGCCGGAGTGATTCTGGTCGCGCACTAAGGCCTGCTGTGGGGCAGCGCTCCATAAGCGCTAACCTAATTTGCGAGTCTGCAATTGCCTCGTGCGGGGTGGTTCCGCCAGGGCGAGCGCCACGTTATTCCACTCCTTTAGTACATCGGCCAACCGGATGAGCGGCTCTATCGCCGCTTGCACTTGGTGCAGCACGAACTTGAACTCGCGCCACTCACTCCTGGGCCGATGTGCTGAAGAGACATCCCCAGGGGGAAATAGTCCGCCCGATGCGGATCAGTTTCTGAGTCAGCAGCGCGACAAAGAGCTTGCCGTAGAGCCAGGCGCGCGAACTGCGCTCGTCGTGTTTGGGCAGGTGCCCGAGTTGCGCCAGAGATTTGAGCCGCTTGAAGGCGAGTTCGATCTGCCAGCGCACCCGGTACCACTCCAGGATCACCTGCGTTGACGAGGACATCTCGGTTGTGAACACCACCACGTACTGGGCATATTCGCGGGTCTCCGGCTTGGTGCGAGTTTGCCGCTGGGAAGCGCGGCGCGCAATCCGTCTGTGCGCGCGCTGAACGGCCTCCACACTTTTGCGCACGGCGCAGATCCGGCCGCTGACTTGTGTGCCCGCCGGCGTGGCCTTCCATTCTCCGACCTGACCGGCTGTTTGGAGCGTTCTCAGCTTGTCCAACAATTTCAGCGGGACCCCATTTTCGTCGACCAATGGAAGGCTGTGCGGGTTCACCCGGACCACCACATCCGCCCCTTGGCCGGCCAGCGACTGAAGGCCCGGTGCTTTGCTGTAGCCGGCATCGGCCAACAACAGATCCTGCCGGCTGACCGGAACACGGGAAAAGGACTCGCCGTTGCCCGCTCCAGCCGTGCTGGTCAATTCGAAAAAGTCACACTCCAACTCCGGCAACCGCAGACTGTAGAGGATTCTCCACTGACTGCCTGTCGGGCCCGGCTCCTTCACAATGGTCGCGTCTACAATCCGAAGCCGCCGCTGGCCCACCTCAGGACCCGCCAGTTTCACACCGTTTTCGGCCAACAACCGCGCACACAGCCAACGCAGCCAAGCCTCGGAACGCCGCAGCCGTTTCAACAGCCCGACATCGGAGATTTCGCTCAGCTTGGCCTGTTTGGCGCGCACCGCAGTCTCGCGCAGCGAATAGCCTCGGCCCACATGCAGCAGGAACAGCCGCAACAACAGTTCAGGCGACGTGATCCCGCGCCCACGCGCCATCGCACCGCTCAGCTTGGCCTGCTCGCCCCAACCGTCCGGGAATAACGAGCACAAAACACGCCAGTCCTCATCTGCCGCATTGTCCATGCACAAATCATAAATCAAGGTTCGTGTTTTTGCAAGAATTAGGTTAGCGCTTATGGGGCAGCGCTCCAGAGCTCACACGCCATATCTCCAAAGGCCCACGCCAGCGGGTTGATATCATGAAGGTGCCGGCCGAAGCGCCAAAAGCGTCGCGGCGTCCCATCGAGCGGAAAACCGGCTGGCATCCGCCCCCGTAGCGAGGAGAGTCCATGACTGTATTTGCGTTCCTGTTGCTGGCCATTGCGCTCATGGGGACGCTCAGTTCCACCGTCTTTCTGATCCTTTCGCTGGCCGGCGTCCGCAAGTTCCAGGTTGGCTCCTGGCACCAAAAGCGACAGGCGGACGCGTTGGCCGACAGCGCGCTCCCGCCCGTCTCCATCCTCAAGCCGCTGCATGGCATGGAGCCGCAACTGGAGCGGAATCTCGAAAGCTTCTTCCAGCAGGACTACCCGTCGTTTGAAATTCTGTTCGCTCTGGACACGGCCGGCGACACGGCGCTGCCCGTCGTCCGCGCGCTGTGCGAAAAGTACCCACAGATCCCTTCGCGCATCATGATTACGGGCGAGCCGCCCTGGCCCAATCCACCCGCCTACGCCTTCTCGCGCATGGCCGCCGAGGCGCATTACGATCTGCTGATCACCAGCGACAGC
>JBAVMZ010000461.1:0-1940 GCA_049690595.1 Occallatibacter sp.
GGGCCGGGGCAGGCTCGGGTTGCGCCGAGTAGCGCACTGCCTCGGGCGCGTGCGGCGCCGACGCGGCAAAGAAGGTTGGCCCTTCGTCCTCATCGGCTTCCTCACGCGCTTCCTCGCTTCCCTCTTCCGCCTCGCTCAGGAAGCGCGCCGGGGCCGGGGCCGGGGCTGGCGCGGGCTCGTCCAGCCAACTGGCCGCCTCCACCTTCACCGTTGTCACCGGAGCCTCTTCCACCACCAGCATCCGTGCGCGTCGCTCGGGCATCTGGTCGCGGAAGCCGGTCGCGATCACCGTGATCTTCACCTCGTCGCCCATCTTCTCGTCCAGGACCGCGCCGAAAATGATGTTGGCGTCCTCGTGCGCCGCCGACTGGATGAGCGAGCTGGCCTCGTTGACCTCGGAGAGCTTCAGGTTGCTGGAGCCGGTGATGTTGATGAGGATGCCGCGCGCGCCGTCGATGGCGCCGGCATCGAGCAGGGGCGAGGCCATGGCCGCCTGCGCGGCTTCGATGGCACGATTCGCCCCCGCACGCACCGCAGTCCCCATCACCGCGTGGCCCATGCCGGCCATTGTTGTTTTCACGTCGGCAAAGTCGCGGTTGATGATGCCGGGGATGGTGATGATGTCCGAGATGCCCTGCACGCCCTGGCGCAGCACGTCGTCGGCGATGCGGAAGGCGTCGAAGAAGCCGGCATCGCGGGCCACGGCGAGGAGCTTCTCGTTGGGGATGACGATCATGGTGTCGACGCTCTCGAGCAGTTCGTTCAATCCGCGCTCGGCCTGTTGCAGGCGGCGCTTGCCCTCGAAGGCAAAGGGACGCGTAATCACGGCCACCGTGAGGATGCCCATCTCGCTGGCAAGCGAGGCGATGACCGGCGCGGCGCCGGTACCCGTGCCGCCACCGAGGCCGGCAGTGACAAAGACCATGTCCGCGCCTTCGAGGGCCTCGATGATCTTCTCCGAGTCTTCGAGCGCCGCGCGGCGGCCCACATCGGGGTTGGCGCCGGCGCCGAGGCCCGAGGTCAGGCGCACGCCCAGTTGCAGCTTCACCGGGGCCTTGGAGAGTTTGAGCGCCTGCACGTCGGTGTTGGCCGCGATGAACTCCACCCCGGCGAGTTGCGCGTCGATCATGCGGTTGACGGCGTTGCCGCCGCCGCCGCCGACGCCAATGACCTTGATCCGGGCGCCGCGCGGGCTCTCCTCGTGGTACTGAATGCGCATCTCCTGGGCTTCCTCTCTCGACTGTTCCATTTCGGCTCCGGTTTGGGCTAGAAACTCGATGCAAAGATCGCGCGCAGCTTGGCGCGCAGGCTGTTGCTTTCCGCGGCGCGGGTCACGCGCGTCCGGTGCGCATATAGAAGCATGCCGATGGCCGTCGAGAAGCCGGGGTGAGCCAGTTCACCCGGCATCTGCGACAGTCGCACCGGCATACCCGTCCGTGCGGGCACCCTTAACTGACTTTCCGTCACATCCAGCATACCCGGAAGCATGGCGCCGCCACCCGTCAGCACGCATCCCGCGCCCAGGGCCTCGATGACGCCACCCTGGCGCAGGCTCTCCCTGACGAAGTACAGCAGTTCCCTGGCCCGCGGCTCCAGAATCTCGGCGATGGTGCGCAACCGCAGCGTCTGCGGCTGGGGGTTGGCGATCTCGATCTCGGCCGACTGCGGCACCGCCGTCACCACACAGTGCCCGTACTGACGCTTCAGCTCCTCGGCCTCGGCTACCGGCATCTGCAGGCCCACGGCAAGATCGTTGGTAAAGTGCTGCCCTCCCACGGGCACCGACGCAGTGTGCGCCACCGCACCCTCGAAGAAGACCACCATGTCGCTGGAGTGGCAGCCGATGTCCAGCAGGCAAACGCCCAGCTCTCGCTCGTCGGCCGAGAGCGTCGCCTCGGCAGCGGCAATCGACTCCAGAATTGTCTCCGTCACCTGCAAGC
>JBAVMZ010000462.1:0-5471 GCA_049690595.1 Occallatibacter sp.
CTCTTACGGCACAAAGACCCTCAGCCGCACATGCCACTTGGTGCTCTGGCCGGGCTTCAGCGTCACCATGCCGGTGTCGGTCGAGCCCCACACCTTGCCGAAGGGATCGCCGAAGTTGTACTGGTGCTCGATGGCGACGAACTTCTGCGTCGGCGGAGCGTAAACCTGGATGGCCTTGATCTCCGGCGAGAGGCCCTCGATCTTGACGCCGTACTTCGCGGCCGGGTCCACCAGCTCGACCGTCACCGCGCCGCCCTTCCACTCCAGCTTGTTCCAGTTGTCGTCGAAGAACTCCTTGGCCAGCGGCTTGCCGCCGGGCGCGCGCAGGTCGTAGCGCGTGCCTTCCACGTCGATCACCTTGCCGGTGGGGAAGACGTTGTCGTAGCCGTCCACTTCCGCGTAGGTCGAGGCCGGAATCCTCAGCCGCGCCTGCGTGCGGTCGCCGGAGGGCAGGTTGAAGTAGGGATGCCAGGCGATCGCCATCGGTTCGGCTTCCGTGCCCACGTTATGCGCCACGATCGAGGCGTCCACCGCGTCGGCGCTCAGCGTCACCGTCACCACCAGGTCGGTCTTCGAGAGCCAGTGCCCGCCGAAGTCCCCGGCATGGATCACGCCCGTCACCTGCTCCCCGCCGGCCACCTCCTTGACCTTCACGTCCTCGGTCTTCGCCTTCAGGATCAGCCCGTGCATGGCGTGGCGCTCGGCCGTGGGCAGGTGGCCGATGTTATTGGCTGGCAGCGTAATCGTGTGCCCCTGCCACTCGGCGGTCAGCGTCCTGCCGTCGGCCGAGAGCTTGCCGCGAATGCGGTTGGGGTAGGGAACCAGAAACGCCGAGCCCAGCCGGTAGCCCAGATCGCCGTTCGGCGTGTCCTGCTGGTCCAGCATCTTGGCCGAGGTGGCCAAGTCCGGCGACGCGAAGACCTCCACGTTGCCCTTGCCGGGGAAGTTCGCCGTTACTTGCAGCACTTCCATGCCGCGCCCCGGAAGCACGGTCACGCTGGTGAACTCGGGCTTGGTGGTGCTCACCGCGGCCCGCTCCAGCTTCACAATCTTCTGCCCGCCAATCTCCGTCACGTTCTGCCCCCTCGCCGCCATCATGCCAGCCGCCGCCAGCGCCGTCACTGTAAGGACCCGCACCACGCTCTTCATCTCTGCCTCTCTCCCCTGCCAGTCGAATGGATTGCTGGATTCGGCTGACCTCCGCCTTCGCTCCGGCGGCGGAGTCCAGCCGCGCGGGAAAGCGTATTCCAGCCGCGCAGCCATTCTACGCCACCGCCGCGCACAGCCGGCGCCGGCCGGTCAATAGAGCCGGAGAGCCGGGCAAACGCGTCTCAGTTTCGCCGGCGTGTCCAGTTTCGAATTTCGATCCGATCCAGATGGCCGTTTTCGGAGGGGGGCGGGGGTCTTCAGACCCCCGAAATGGGGGGCATTGATTGATTGGCCTTCAGGCCCGGGCCTTGTTCAGTTCGCGAAGAACGGCCCGAGGCTAAAGCCTCTCACTCCCGCACCTGTTTCAAGGGCCTGAAGGCCCCTGCTCCCTCCACAGGAACAAGCAAAAACGAAACCACGGCTCTCTCGCCGCAGGGTAAATGGGGAATCAAGATGCGTTTGCCCCGGTCAATAGAGCAAATAGCGCGCGCGCAGGGCCGTGAAGGCCTCCACCGCCTCGCGCCAGCCCTCGGCAATCCGCCGCGGATCCTCGCCCGCCCTGAGCGCGTCGAGCGTGGCCCGGTTCCGCACCAGATTGTCGAGCCCCTCGGGCTTGTAAGGCTCCGGGTAAAGCCGCAGCAGCGCCGCCGCAATCTCCACTCCCATCTCGACCGGCTCCAGCACGCCGCGGTCGGTGACCACCAGGTTCACGCCGCCGCAGCGCTGGCCGGCGAAGGCGTCGCTGGAAGGGGTGAACTCGACCGGCACAAAGCGCACGCCGGGGAGCGCACGCTCGTTCAGCGCCCGCGCCAGCTCCTCGGCGCGCACCCACGGCGCGCCCACCAGCTCGAAGGGCGTATCCGTCCCCCGCCCCACCGAGAGGTTGCTGCCCTCGATCATGCCCACGCCGGGATAGAGCGCGGCCTCGCTGAGGTCGCGCAGGTTCGGCGACGGCGCAATCCACCGCAGCCCGGTCGAGTCGAACCAGTCGCCGCGCAGCCAGCCCGTCATCTTCACCACCGTCAGCCGCGCGCCCAGCTTCCGCTCGCCGTTGAAGAGCATGGCCAGCTCGCCCATCGTCATCCCGTGCCGCACCGGCGTCCGCCCGTAGCTCACAAAGCTCTCGCGCCCCTCGTCGGTCACCGGGCCCTCCACCACAGCGCCTCCGAGCGGGTTCGGCCGGTCGAGCACCAGAATCGGTTTGCCGGTCCGCGCCGCCGCCTCCAGGAAGTAGCCCAGCGTGCTCTCGTAGGTGTAGAAGCGCACGCCCGCGTCGGCCAGGTCCCCCACCAGCACGTCCACCCCTTCCAGCGCCTCGGCCGTCGGCCGCCGTTGGGCATCCGTCGCCCCGTAGACGCTCCAGACCGGCGCGCCGGTCGCCGCATCGCGGCCGTTGCCAATTGCCGTCGTATCCTGCCGGCCCTCGATCCCGTGCTCCGGGCTGAACAGCGCCGCCAGCTTCAATCCCGGCTGCCGCGCCAGCACGTCGGCGGTGCGCTTGCCGCGGCTGTCCACGCCGGTCTGGTTGGTCACCAGCCCCACCCGCACCGGCCGCGCCGGGTCCGGATCGAGCTCGCGGAAGCCGTGCGCCTCCAGCACATCGATGCCGGTCTTCACCTCGCCGTTGCGCGCCGCGATGCGCCGGCCAGCGGGCATCGTCTCGTTGTAGCCGGTGATCCGCGCCCAGCGCAGCCGCTCCTGCTCGGGCACGCTCAGCGCCAGCCCCGCCGCCACCGCCGTGGCAATCTTCGAGCGCAGCACGATGGTCGACTTGCCGCCGCGCGGATGCACCGCGTTGGTCAGCAGCACAATGTACGTGTCGGTCACCGGGTCCATCCACAGCGAGGTGCCGGTGAATCCCGTGTGGCCGAAAGACCCCACCGGCAGCAGCTCGCCGCGGTTGGTCGAGAAGGGCGAGTCGATGTCCCATCCCAGCCCGCGCAGCGCCGTGCCCGAGGGCGGCTGCTCGGGCGTGGTCATCTTTTCGATGGCCAGCGGCGAGAGCACCGGCGAGCCGTGCAACATCGCCTGCGCGAAGATCGCCAGATCGCCGGCCGTCGAAAAAAGCCCTGCGTGCCCGGCCACGCCGCCCATCCGCCGCGCCGTGGGGTCGTGCACCACTCCGCGCAGCATCCTGCCCGAGGCGTCGTACTCGGTGGGCGCAATGCGCGGCTGCCACGAGGCCGGCGGCAGGTAGCGCGTCTCGTTCATGCCCAGTGGCGCAAAGATATGTTTCGTGGCGTACTGGTCGAGCGGCATCCCGCTCAGGCGCTCGACGAGGAAGCCGAGCACTTCGAAGTTGATGTCGCTATAAACAAAGCGCGAGCCCGGCGGCTCCTCCGGCCGCTCGCGCATGGCCATGGCGAAGGCCGCTTCGCGCCCCTGCCAGGCGCTCTTCAGGTCCAGATCCGGCTTGAGGCCCGAGTAGTGCGTCAGCAGCTCGCGGATGGTGATGTCTTGTTTGCCGTTCTGCGCGAACTCCGGCAGGTAGCTGGCCACCGGGTCGGCGAGCCGCACCCGGCCGCTCTCCACCAGTTGCATCACCGCAGTGGCCGTCACCAGGCACTTGGTCAGCGAGGCCAGGTCGAAGACGGTGTCGGCGGTCATCGCCTCGCGGGCCGGCTCCAGCGAGCGCTGGCC
Organism: Occallatibacter sp.; assembly: GCA_049690595.1. Classification (GTDB taxonomy): domain Bacteria; phylum Acidobacteriota; class Terriglobia; order Terriglobales; family Acidobacteriaceae; genus Telmatobacter. Next base: position 3,790 of record JBAVMZ010000462.1, read on the forward strand.
GAAGGCCTTGCGATAGACGATCGAGCCCCCGTGGCCCACAAGTAGTACGCCGCCGGGAATCCTGCCCTCGGCCACGGCCCGCTCCATAATCGGGTCGAGCACGGCATCGAGCGGCTTCGCGGCCGGCGCCGGCCCTTGCCCCCGAGCCGCCAGGCCGGGCAGGGCCAGGAGAATCGCAAACAGAAAGCTTATCCGTCCCAATCGCATCAACGTTCCCTCGCCTCGTGCTTTAACGGCCTATGGCAAAAGTCCAAGTTGCCCAAAGAACATCCCTCAGGGGCTAAAGCCCGTCGTTTCTTATCGAGCATTTGCGGCACGACTGAAGTCGTGCCCTGACACATTTTTCGTGCCATTCGTTGGGTTTTTCCGTAACCTCCGAAGTCGTGCCCTGGCACATTCTTCGTGCCATTTATAGAGTTCTTCCGCTGCATCTGAAGTCGTGCCCTTTCGCGGTGAATCAACGACCCACTTCTTAGCGGGCTACATTAACAACGCTATCTCCGCCAACCCCGCTAACCCCGCCAACCCCGCTAACCCCGCCAACCCCGCTAACTCCGCTAACCCCGCCAACCCCGCTAACCCCGCTATCTCCGCTATCTCCGCCAACTCCGCTAACTCCGCTAACCCCGCTAACTCCGCTAACTCCGCTAACTCCGCTCGTCCCGCTCGCCGCCCACCCTACCGCAAAGGTCGCCGCGCAGCCCAGCACCACATACCACGGAAACGCCACCCGCGTCCCCAGCCAGAGGTAAAGGTTCAGCGCCAGTCCCGCGGCCATTCCCGCCATTGCGCCGCGCTCGGTGGCTCGCCGCGTCAGCACTCCCAGCAGAAAGACCCCCAGCAGCGCCCCATGCGCCACCGAGGCGATCGAGAGCGCCGTCTCCAGCACCCGTCCGCCAGCGCGCGCGGCAATGGCCAGAGCAAAGAGCACCACCGCCCAGGCCACCGTGGCCCGCCGCGCCAGCCTCACCCGCGCGGCTTCGCTAGCCAGCGGCCGCCAGCGCGCGTAGAAATCCACCACCGTCGACGACGAGAGCGCGTTCAGCGCCGCGCTCAGGTTGCTCATCGCCGCCGCCAGAATCGCCGCCACCAGGATTCCGCTCGCCAGGTGCGGCATCCGCGTCACAATGAACGACGGAAAGATGGTGTCGCCGCGCGTAAACGGCGCCGCCGGCGGAAAGTCGCGGTAGTACACCCACAGCATGGCGCCGATCAGCAGAAAGAGAACAGCCTGCGCAAAGATGATGCCGCCGCTCGCCATCAGCGCCGCCTGCGACTGCCGCTTGGTCCGCGCCGCCAGCAGCCGCTGCACGATCAGCTGATCCGTGCCGTGGCTGGCCATGGTCAGAAAGGCCCCGCCGATCACCCCCGACCAGAGCGTGTAGGTCGCCGTCCAGCTCCAGGCCGCGTCAATCGCGCGGAACTTGCCCGCCGCCCCGGCCACTCGAATGATTTCGGTCCACCCGCCCGGGATCAGATGGGCGAGCGTGAAAACCCCGAGGAGCGTCCCGCAAGCATAGACGCAGAGCTGGACGACATCGGTCCAGATCACGGCCGCCATGCCGCCTTCGAAGGTGTAGACCAGCGTCAGCGCGGTCACCACGGCGATGGCCGCCACGTTGCGCCCGGCCTCGCTCAATCCGGTGAGCGCCGCGCCCAGCGCCGCCCGCACCACGATGGCC
>JBAVMZ010000463.1:0-7799 GCA_049690595.1 Occallatibacter sp.
GCAACGTCCGCTTCGCGCTGCTGGGCGCCGAGGCCAACGCGCGCGGCGCCGCGGACATGGGCCTCGATCCGGATCTGCTGCCAGGCTACGTGCCTGTGACCGCGCCGGGCGCATTTGCCGAGTACGCGAATTTGCCTTCGACGCCCGGCAAGACGCTGGCCGAGATGACTGCGGGCGGCCTGGGCGCGCTGCTGGTCGTCGGCGCCAATCCGGTGGCCTCGCTCGGCCTCGCCGCCGATGCTTTCAAGGACACTTTCCTCATCGTCGAGGAGATCTTCCTCACCGAGACGGCCGCGCTGGCCGACGTGGTGCTGCCCTCGGCGAGCCTCTACGAGAAGACCGGCACGGTGACGAACGCTTACGGCGACGTGCAGCTTGTGCGCAAGGCGGCCGACGCCTCCGGGCTCAAGCCCGACTTCGAGATTCTGGTGCGGCTGGCGGGCTCGATGGGCGCGGACGTGAAGGCTCTGGTTCCCTTCGGCGCCGGTGTGCGCGCCGATCTTGGCCAGTCGCGCGGCGCACAGGCGGGCGAGGCCGACCGTCACGCGGTTTACCTGGCCGCGAACGGGCTGGAGCCGAAGCTGAGCCCCTTCGATCCGCTGGCACTGCTGGACGAGATCGCGCGGCTCGTTTCCGGTTACGCGCTGGACCGGCTGAACCTGATGAGCGGCAACGATGTGAGGACCGAGCCGGGCTTCGTGCCGGTTTCCGCGCTGGAAACGCGCGCGGCCATTCATCCCGCGCACGACGGATTGTTTACCTCCGGAACGCTGGGCCGGTACAGCAAGGCGCTCCGCGAACTGGAGCGGCACCAGGCCCACGAAGCGGCCGTGGCCGCCGCGGACTGAGGAAGGCGAGGAACGGCGCAGCGAAGATCGTTCGCTCCGCCCGGACTGCAAAGATGGTGGGTTGAGAGAGGCTGAGGCACGTGACGATTCTCGAATTCTTTTTGTGGAGCCTGCTCAAGGTGGCCGTGGTGACGGTGGTGCTGCTGCTGGGCGTCGCCTACACGGTGCTGCTGGAGCGGAAGATGGTGGGCCGCATCCAGAACCGCTGGGGACCCAACCGCGTGGGCCCCTTCGGCCTGCTGCAGCCGCTGGTCGACGGCGCCAAGTCGTTCCTCAAGGAAGACATCATCCCCACGGGCGTCTACAAGCCGCTCTATCTGCTTGCCCCGATCATTGCTCTGGGCTGCGCGTGCATCTCGATCGCGGTTGTTCCCTTCGGCGAGCCGATCTCGGTTCTTGGCAGCCCGCACCTGTTCCTCATCTCGGACATCAACGTCGGCCTGCTGGTCATCCTCGGGGTCACCTCGATTGGCGTTTACGGCATCGCGCTGGCCGGCTGGTCGTCGAACAACAAGTACTCGCTGCTGGGCTCGCTGCGCTCCTCAGCGCAACTGGTGAGCTACGAACTGGCGCTGGGGCTCTCGCTGGTGGGGGTGGTGCTGCGCGCCGGAACGCTCAACCTGCGCCAGATCGTCGAACAGCAGGCGGAGAAGGGATTCGCCACCTGGAACATCTTCGGCGGATTTCAGTTCGTCGCCTTCTTCATTTACCTGATGGCCGCCTTTGCAGAGACCAACCGATCGCCCTTCGACCTGCCGGAGGCAGAGAGCGAACTGGTGGCCGGCTACCACACCGAGTACAGCTCGATGAAGTTCGCCATGTTCTTCATGGCCGAATACGGCAACATGATCAACGTGGGCTGCGTAGCCACGCTGCTGTTTTTCGGCGGCTGGACCAGTCCCTTCGGCAAGCTCATCGAGCCGCCCGGCAGCTTCCTAGCCCATGCGCTCTTTCCGATCTTCTGGTTCGTGCTCAAGGTCTTCTGTTTCCTTTGTCTCTACGTGTGGGTGCGCGGCACGCTGCCCCGCTTCCGCTATGACCAGTTGATGAACTTCGGCTGGCGGTGGCTGTTGCCGCTCGCCATCCTCAATATCCTGGCGACAAGCCTCTGGCTTGCTTTCCGCGGCTAATCCACGGGGAGGGTCTCCTTCCTCCTAACTTGCCGGCCGATGGCTGACCGGTTGAAGCCCCGAGTGGCGGTACGATGCACCTGATTCTGTTTATCCTGTTTGCCGGATTCTGCCTGGCCGGAGCCGTGAACCTGCTCCTGCAGAGCCATCCCATCAGCAGCGCTCTGTCGCTGATCGTGGTGATGACCTCGCTGGCCGTGCTCTACCTGCTGCTGGGCGCGGAGTTCCTGGCCGCCGCGCAGGTGATCGTGTACGCCGGCGCCATCATGGTGCTGTTCACCTTTGTGATCATGCTGCTCAACGCCAGCCGCGAGGAGCGCACGCTGGGCAGCCGCGCCGCTCGGGCGGTGGGCTTTCCGGCGGTGGTGGCCATTCTGGCGACCATCGCCACCGTGCTGCTGAAGACGCAGGGCCTGGGCACTGCGACCATTGGCGAAGGCCTGACCAACGCGGCAAACCAGACCAACCTGGACCAGCTCAGCACCGTACTCTTCCACGAGCTGCTGCTGCCCTTCGAGGTCACCTCGGTGCTGATTCTCATCGCCATCCTCGGAGCGGTTGCGCTCGCGCGGCACACCGAGCACGACGACGCCAGCGCGCAGGAAAGGACGGAAGCCAAGTGAGTTCCTTCGCCAACCAGGTCCCGCTCTCGTGGTACCTCCTCCTCAGCGCCGTGCTGTTCTCGCTCGGCGTGGTCGGCTTTCTCATCAAGCGCAACTTGATCACCGTGTTCATGTCGATTGAGCTGATGCTCAACGCCGTCAATCTCTCGTTTGTAACCTTCGCCCACCAGTGGCACGCGGTGAAGGGGCAGATCTTCGTCTTCTTCGTGATGATGGTGGCCGCGGCGGAAGCTGCTGTGGGCCTGGCCATCATCATCGCCGTCTTCCGCGCCCGCTCAACCCTGGCCGTCGACCGCATCGACCTGATGAAACTATGACCGCGCTTCCGCTCTGGCTCATTCCGCTGCTTCCCTTCGCCGGGTTCCTCTTCAACGGAACCTTAGGCCGCCGTCTGCCCAAGGCCCTGGTCACCACGGTGGCGCTGCTGGCGCCGCTGGCGTCGTTCGCGGCCGTGCTCTCCAACACCATCGGCTTCTTCGGCCCCATGCCGGCGCCGTCGTTCAGCCCACTGACCGAGACCTGCCCCGTGCCGTGGATTCAGGCCGGCGCGCTACATATCGATTTTTCTTTTGTCCTCGACCAGCTCTCGCTGACGATGCTGCTCGTCGTCACCGGTGTGGGCTTCCTCATCCACGTCTATTCGGTTGGCTACATGGCCCACGACAAGGGCTACGCGCGCTACTTCAGCTACCTGAATCTCTTCCTCTTCTTCATGACGGTTCTGGTGCTGGCCGGCAATGCGCTGGTGATGTTTGTGGGCTGGGAAGGCGTCGGTCTTGCTTCCTACCTGCTGATCGGCTTCTGGTTTGAAAAGCAAACCGCCGCCGATGCCGGCAAGAAGGCTTTCATCGTCAACCGCATTGGCGACTTCGGCTTCCTCATCGGCATCTTTCTGCTGCTGGTCAACTTCGGGACGCTGACCTTTGCCGAGATTGCGGCCAAGCTCAATCCCCTTCCCGCCTGGCAAGGCGGCGTGCTGACGATGATTGCGCTGTGCCTGATGCTCGGAGCGGCGGGTAAGAGCGCGCAGTTGCCGCTTTACATCTGGCTGCCCGATGCGATGGAAGGCCCGACGCCGGTCTCCGCACTGATCCACGCGGCGACGATGGTCACGGCTGGCGTGTACATGGTCGCACGGACGCATGTTCTCTTCGACCACGCGCCGTTCGCGCTGGGTACAGTGGCCGTTGTCGGCGCGGCGACGGCGCTGTTTGCGGCCACCATCGGGCTGGTGCAGAACGACATCAAACGGGTGCTGGCTTACTCGACGATCTCGCAGCTTGGATATATGTTCCTTGCCTGCGGCGTGGCGGCTTACTCGGCGGCCATCTTCCACCTGGTGACGCACGCGTTCTTCAAGGCGCTGCTCTTCCTCGCGGCGGGCTCGGTGATTCACGGCCTAGGGGGCGAGCAGGACCTGCGCAAGATGGGCGGGCTGCGGAAGAAGCTGCCGGTGACCTTCTGGACCATGACGGCCGGCGTCTTCGCCATCGCCGGCTTCCCGCCGCTGGCTGGCTTCTTCTCAAAGGACGCCATTCTCTACGCCGCTTTCACGCAGGGCACGGGCGGAATGGTCCTCTGGGCCGTCGGTCTCATCACCGCGCTGCTCACCGCGGTGTATATGTTCCGGCTCTGGTATCTGACGTTCTTCGGTGAACTGCGCAGTCACGACGCACACCCGCACGAGAGCCCCTGGTCGATGCTCGGGCCGCTGGTGATTCTGGCGCTGCTTTCGGTCGGCGGCGGCTGGCTTCTGGCCGAGCGCATCGGCCCATTCCTGAAGCCCTCGGTCGGTCTTCGCGCCACGTCCTCCGCGATTCCGAACCTCGAGATCATTCTCACGGGCGTTGCCGTCGCCATCGCGGTGCTGGGCTGGCTCGTGGCGCACGTCCTTTACAAGGCAAAGCCGGAGACGCCGGTTCGCATGGCAGCCGCTATGCCTGGCCCTTACAAACTTCTGCTGGGCAAGTACTACGTCGACGAGCTTTACGGGGCCGTTCTCGTCAAGCCGCTTCTGGCGTTTTCGAAGTACCTGCTGGGGTGGGTCGTCGATATCGGTTTGCTCGGCGGCGCGGCCTTCCTGCTAGGCGGTACTGCCCAACTCACCGGCGCTATCCTCCAGCGCTGGCAGTCGGGGAATCTGCGCTCCTACGCCGCGTGGCTGGCCGCCGCTGCGGCGGCGTTGCTGCTCTTCCTGCTGGTGCCGTGGCCCACGGTGCTGGCGCATTTTCCCCTGATACACATCGGCGTGGCGGGGCACTGAGAGAATGAACGAAATCAACAACTCGATTCTGACGTTGATCCTGCTGGTTCCGCTGGCCGGCGCGGTGCTTGTGGCGTTTGTGCCTGATCGCGCCAAGCTGCCCAACTGGATCGCCCTGCTGACCTCGCTGGCTACCTTCGGCCTGACGCTGCACCTGCCCGCGCACTTCGACCCCTCGCGCGGCGGCTTCCAGTTTGAGATCAACCAACCATGGATCGACACGCCGGCTATCGCCTGGCACCTGGGCGTCGACAGCTTGAGCCTCTGGCTCATCGTTCTCGCCGGCCTGCTGGCGCCGGTCGGCATCGTCGCCAGTTGGAACGCCATCCAGGAGCGGCCCAAGGTCTTCTACTCGCTCTTCCTGCTCCAGCAGACGGCCATGTTCGGCGTCTTCGTTTCGCTGGACATGATGGTCTACTACGGCTTCTGGGAGCTATCGCTGGTTCCCATGGCCATTCTCATCGCCATGTACGGGCGCAAGGACGGACCGAAGGCCGCGCTCAAGTTCTTCCTCTTCACCTTTATCCCGTCGGCGCCGCTGCTGGTGGCTCTGCTCTGGCTCTACTTCCGCACCGGCAGCTTCGACTACGCCGCGATGCGCTTCATGATTGCCCACGGCGGCCTGCAGGGTGGCGCGCTCTGCTGGCTCTCGCTGGCGTTTCTGCTTGCCTTCGCTGTCAAGGTTCCGGTCTTCCCGCTGCACGGCTGGCTGGCCGACACCTTTTCCGAGGCTCCGGTCGCGCTGGCCATGGTGGTCGCCGGCAAGCTTGGCCTTTACTCGATGCTGCGCTTCCACATCGGCCTCTTCCCTGCCCAGGCCCGCGCCGCCGCGCCCTGGCTGATTGCGCTGGCGGTCGTCGGGCTGCTCTACGGCGCCTGCCTGGCCCTGGTTCAACGCGACTTCTGGCGCCTGATGGCCTTCGCCGCCCTCAGCCACCTGAGCCTGATCACTCTGGCCATCTACGGCATGACCGTCACGGGCTGGGACGGCGCCATCTACCAGATCCTGTCCCACGGCGTGGTCGACGCGGTTCTCTTCCTGCTGCTGGGCGCGCTCTACAACCGCTACGCGACCAGCCATATCCAGAGCTACGGCGGACTGGCCGCCTGCCTGCCTTCGACAGCCACGCTCTTCGTCGTCGCCTCGCTGGCAATGATTGGGCTGCCGATGCTCTCGGGCTTCGTCGGCGAGTTCCTGATTCTTTCGAGCACCTTCCAGGGCGTCAGCCGCTCGTGGGCCATCGCCGCGGCTCTCGGGGTCATTCTTGGCGCGGCGTATATGCTCTGGCTGGTCCAGCGGCTCTTCTTCGGGCCGCAGAGCAAGATGGCCGAATCCACACCGGCCGTTGACCTGAGCCTAGGCGAGCGGCTCACAGCGTGGCCGCTGGCCGTGCTGATGCTGGCGATGGGCCTGGCGCCTACGCTCTGGCTCAAGACCATCGAGACCGGCGTCCATCCGCCGCCCGCCGCGGCCGCCGTCGAGCCCGCGCCGCCAACCGTGCTGCCCACACCAACCGTTTCCACGAATGGGGAGGTCCAGCGGTGAATCCCGTGCCTGACATCTTCCGCATCCTTCCCGAGGTCATCCTGACGCTGACCGGCGTCGCCGTGATGATGACCGACGCCTCGCTTCGCCCCCGCGCCGGCCGCCGCTGGCTCGGCTGGCTCGCCGCGCTCGGCGTCACGCTCGCCCTCTGGGCCAGCATCTGGCAGTTGACGCTGCCCACTGGCGCGGCTTACTTCGGCAATTACGGCACGGTCGAGAGCAGCCCCTTCACCGTCTTCTTCCACGTGCTCATCTGCGGCATCGTGCTGGTGGTGCTGATGCTCTCGCTCGACACTCTGCCTGAGGATTCGCACCACCAGGGCGAGTACTACGCGCTGATCGTCTTCGGCGCGGTCGGCATGTGCCTGCTGACCGGCGCGGTCGAGCTGCTGGTGGTCTTCATCGCCATCGAGATTTCGTCGATCTCGACCTATGTCCTGGCCGGCTACCGAAAGGAAACCGGCCGCGGTCCCGAGGCCGCCATCAAGTACTTCCTGCTGGGCAGCTTTGCCACCGGCTTCCTGCTCTACGGGATCGCGCTGGTCTTCGGCGCTACCGGCACCACGCAGATCTACGAGATCGCCCACCTGGTCCCCGCCGCGCAAAACCAGGCGCTGCTGATCGCCGGCCTGGGCCTGATGCTGGTCGGCATCCTCTTCAAGGTCTCGGCCGCGCCCTTCCACGTGTGGACGCCCGATGTTTACGAAGGCGCGCCCACGCCGGTCGTCGCGCTGATGTCCACCGCGCCCAAGGCCGCCGCCTTCGCCCTGCTGCTGCGCGTGCTCTACGAGATCTTTCCCACCATGCGCTCGATGTGGGCGCCGCTGGTCTGGGGTGTGGCCGTGCTTTCGATGACCGTGGGCAATCTGGCCGCGCTGCGGCAGCGGAACGTGAAGCGGATGCTGGCCTACTCGTCCATCGCCCACGCCGGGTATCTGCTGGCCGCCTTCGCCGGGCTGGGGTCGACGGGCATTGCCGCCGCCGCTTTTTACACCGCGGCCTACGCGGCCATGAATGTGGGCGTCTTCGCCGTCATCACGGTGGCCGCCGGCTACGACGAGAGGCTTTCGCTCGTCGACGACTTCCGCGGCCTGCTGTACCGCTCGCCGCTGGTTGGCGGCCTGCTTCTCTTTTTCCTGGTATCGCTGGTCGGCATTCCCTTCACCGGCGGCTTCTTCGGCAAGTTCTACTCGTTTACCGCCGCGGTCGGCGGGGGCGCGGTGTGGCTGGCCATCATCGGCCTGCTCAACTCCGGCCTGGCTGCCGCGTACTATCTCCGGCTGGCCCTGGCGGCAGCGCGCAAGCCCGACGCGGACTCGAGCCCGGTTCCGGCGCCGCGGGTGGGCGTGGCCGTGGGAGCGGCGCTGCTGCTGGCCGTCGCGGCAACCC
>JBAVMZ010000464.1:0-15469 GCA_049690595.1 Occallatibacter sp.
GCCGCGGGCTGCGCGGCAGGAGCCGCGGGCAGGACGGCGGGCTGTGGCTGGGCCGGGCTGGCAGCGGCCTGGGCAAAGAGCCCGGCTGGCAGAACGGCAATCAAGACAGCGGCCGCCAGCGGCAGCACGGTGGAGCGCACCAACATCTTTCTCATGAGCAACCTCGCCAATGAAGCCGAATGAAGGAAGCAGCCGGGGAGCGGCGCGCACCCACCGTAGCGCGCCCCGGATACGATGTCAAGAAAGAAAAACGGCTGACGTTGGCCGTAATCCTCTCCCTGCCTCGCACACGCCCGGTGCGGGTGGCTCAGTCTCCGCCGGATTCGGGCGCTCGGGCCGCCGGTGCGCGCCAGTAGTTCATCGCCACGGCAAGCGCTGTGCCCTGAATGGCCACAATGAAGACCGCGCACGCCGGCCACTTGCCCAGCGCCCAGAAGGCTCCCGGAGCCACTCCCGCCGCCGTCCCGCCCAGGTAGTAGCAGGTCAGGTAGAGTCCCGCCGCCGTCACCCGCGCCTCAGGCGGAGAGGCCAGCCGAAGGTGGCTCTGCGAGGCGGTCTGCGCGATGAAGACGCCGGTGGAGACCAGCGCCAGCCCGGCCAGCACCCAACCCAGCGACGGAATCAGCGTCAGCAGAACTCCGGTCATCGAGCAGCCGATGGCCCCGCCTATGCCCGCACGAATGCTGGTCCGCGTGATCAGAAAGCCGGCCAGCGGCGTCACCACCAGTCCCACCAGGTAGACCAGGAAAAGCCAGCTCAGCGCGGCGGTCGAGAGGCTGAACGGCGGCGCCGCCAGGTGGAAGGTGATCCACGTAAAGACCCCAACGAGCGAAAACAGGACGCAGAACCCCACCGCGTAGGTGGCCGCCAGCCGGGGCTTGCCGAAGAAGAACTTGAGCCGTAACGGGCTGATCCGTCCCTGCGAGGGCGCGGCAACCCTGCGGCGCGAGGGCGGCAGCCACCACGCCACGGCCGCTGCGCCAGCCACGGCAGCCGCGCCCAGCACCAGAAAGCTCCACCGCCAGCCAAGCCACTGAGCCACCAGGCCCGAGCTGATCCGCCCGAGGAAGCCACCCAGCGCCGTGCCGCTCACGTAGAGGCCCATGATGAAGGGCACGCGCTCGGCCGGCCACTCCTCGCCAATATAGGTGACCACCACGGCAATGACGCCGGGAATGAAGAACCCCTGCAGAAAGCGCCAGAAGATCATCCAGCCCAGCGAGGGCGAGGTGGCGGCCAGCAGCGTGGGCAGGGCGATACCGGCCAGCGAGGCCACGATCACCGGCTTGCGCGGGAGCCGCTCCGTCCGCGCGCCCACGAACGGCGCCGAGAGCGCCACCGCCAGCGTCCCCGCCGAGACGGTCATCCCGGCTGCGGTCTTCGAGGCATGAAAAATCCCGGCCAGCAGCGGCAGCAGCGGCTGCGTGCAGTAAAGCTCCAGAAAGGCGCAGACCCCGCACAGCGCCACCGCCGCCGCGGCCAGGCGGCCGGGCTCGTCGGTCCGAAGAGGCGCTTCAGACGGCACGATACAGGATATAGGAGCCGCCGCCGGCATTGCTCCAGCCGCGAACGCTTCGGGCGCATGGCCGGAACGCCGCGGGAAACACCGGCCCTCAAATGGAAAAGGCCCGCCGAAGGGTGGGCCTTTTCCAAGCTATTGTGTTGTCGCGGGAGACAGTGCAACACCATCCGATCCCACGGCTAGCCAACACAGCATAGGTCCGCCGTCCCCGGGTGTCAAGGCCCCGAAAGTAACCCTTGCCGGGCGGCCTCGCCTTTTCCGGTTAAAACCAATATCCGCCCCAAACACGAAAACGCCAGGGATCCCGGGATCCCTGGCGCCTCATCCTTGACGGCCTCGCAGCCCCAGCGAAGCTCACTCTCCGGCGGAGCATTCGACCAGCGTCCAGCTTTCGCCTTTCGCCCGTCCACATCCCTCGCCGGCGAGCAACTCCGGGCTTCATCGTCGGTCACGTCCCGGCCGCACCTGCCCGGCAATCTCCGGCTTGCGCCTTCGCTTGCCTGGCTGGCCGTGCCAGCGGCAAAACCACTTTGCCCTCCGGCTGCCCACCGTCTGCCGACCTGCTTCCAGAGCTCCCGGTGGCCACCGGTTGCTCCTTCCGCCTGTCCGCTCGCGGTGAACCTCCGATTTGCATCGGCGGTCTCACCCTCCGGCCTTGCCCTCCGCGGAGTCGCAGCTTGCGCCGCTCCTCGCCTCTTCGGGCCTTGCCGTCGGCTGGTCTCCGACTTTCATCGGACAACACGCCTGCGGCTGGGCCGGCGACTGACTTTCGATTCTCATCGGACCCAATCTCTCCGGGCTCGCCTTCCACTTCGGTTCCCGGCTTGCGCCGTTCCCCTTGGCTTCCAGCGGCTCCATCGACGCGCCTCCCGGCTTCCCCCTGCCGCTCGCTCCTCCCGTCCGTCTCCAGAGTGGGCTTCCAGCTTGCGCCGGTTGCCGCTTCCCTGGTCGTCGCGGGCGGTGAACCGCCGGCTTCTTCCGGTCCTTGCGTCCCTCCTGCCTTTCCTCGGATAACTTCCCGGATTGCTCCGTTCCGCTCTCCTTGGTCCAGCTGGTGACTCGAGGCTAATCTCCTCCGTAACTCCACCCTTCCGGCTTCCCCCTCGGCCGGCCTGCGGCTTTCACCGCTGACCACTGCTTCGGGTTCCTCCGGCGATAGGACTTACGGCCTCCATTCTCCGCTTTGTCCTTCGGCCTCCCCGCTCGACACACTCCCGACTTTCGCCGGACCTGTTATCTCCCGGTTCGGCCGATGATCGGCGTCCGACTTACTACGCGCTCATCAGTTGAAGAGACATTAGGCCCAATCGAAGTTGACAGGCAAGCACAAAATGCAGGCTTTCTGTGGATTTCCTGTGATTGTCCTGTTGGATTCGCGGGCAAATTCGAAAGTTGAACCAAGGTTGGTGCAGATGGCGGGTTGGCATGGAAGAAACCAGGCCGGAAGGCTGGGCAAAGTGCGGGAAACGGAGCTGGCCTGGATTCTCCCCAACCGACCCCTTGCGAAGGGGCGATTCGGGGCAAAAGGGGCGGCTATTTGGTCAAAAAGCCGTGTTTTCGGGCCAAAAAGCTGCCTTTTTAGGGCAGAAATCGGGCTCTCTGTTTACCAGAAAGATAATAGGGTAGGAGTGTATCTTGTTGATTTATCGGTAGATATACTCGGCTGGATGGCAAAAGACCGTGTAAATGCGGGGAGGGGGGGGTGGGGGGTCGGTCAAAACCGGTCTCAAGGAGGCGGATCCGTGCTGCCGTGGACCCCGTTTTCTCCCTGCTCCCGCGCGCCTCATCCACTCCATTGTGCGCCGGGAGGGCCGAATGAAATGCAATATCGACGGGTGAGAAACCTGCTTGTGTACGCGCCCCTGCGGGGCGCGTACGCAGGTTCCATTCATTTTTGGGGATATTCCCAGGGTTCCCCCTTCGACTTCGCTCAGGGTCCACCCTGGGCTATTTTCGCGCCGCCCCGACGGGGCGGCCTGGCTCCACGAGCCTCTGTGCTTCCCCATCCTTCTTCGCAAAGAGCGCGAAGAAGGATGGGGCACTCCAATCCCATCAACTGCGGACAGGTGACACGGCGGGAGAAGTGGCCCTGGTCGAGTTGCCGCCATTACGCCAGCGGCGAGCGGGGAACCATGGAGATCGAGTCCCTCTGGACTGCCGCTCTGGAGGTACGAAATTCCGGAGGGATTCCGGTTCGAAAAGCCGGTGGGGTGAGGTTCGTGCTCTCCGAGGTTCCTGAAGGACAGGGGACCTGGGGCACCCGGCTGGAGATTGAGGCGATTCGGCGGGTTAGCCGCGGAGGAGCGGAGGGAGGTCGCGGCCACCGTAAACGACGCGCTCGATCCGAACGACATCCTCGAGGATGCGAAGGAGAATCACGTAGCGGCCAACAACGGCCAGGCGCGCCCCTTCGCCGATCTCCGGGCGAAGCTGGTAGAGGGTAGGCTGGCGGCCGATCTGAGCGATCTTCTCGCGGATCTCCCTGATGAAGGTGACGGCGCGGCAGGGATTGTCGGCGGCGATGTAGTCGCCGATGGTCTCCAGATCGATCTCGACCCAGCGGGAGAACTCTACGCGCATTCCCGTTGCGCCTCGGCGGCATCGGCCATGGCTTGGTACTTCTGCTCCAGACGGTCGAGGACCGGGTTGGGGTCAACGCCCGGGGAGGTGTCCTCGGCGGCCTGACGCCAGACGCGGCGCAACTCTTCGAGGGCTTCCTGGCGCAGGGAGCGCTTCTGGGTCCAGTCGCGCAGGGCCTCGCGGATCACCTCGCTGGAGGAGGCGTACTCGCCGGTATCGACGGCGCCGCGAACGAGGGCGACCATCTCGGGCGGGAGGGCGACGCTGATTTTCTCGATGGAGGGCATGGCGGGCCTCGCGGTAGGAAGGTTTCCTACCGGAAGATTAGCACGGATTGGACAGCTGACCTGGTCGAATTATCGCCATTACGCCAGCGGCGAGCGGGGAACCGTGGAGATCGAGTCTTACTGGACCGCCGCGCTGCGGAAATACGAGCTTCCGGAGGGATTCCGCTGAGAAAAGCCGGTGGAGTGAGGTTCGTGCTTTCCCAGGTCCCTGAATGACAGGGAACCTGGGGCGCCCGGCAATCTGCCTCAGATGTCATCCCAGCGCTTCTCTGCCCAAGTTGCCAAAGCGAGTTCGCGCTCATCGATTGAATCGAAGGTCCAATCGTCAAAAGCGCAGACTTCGTCGATCATCCGCAGGTGGTGTTGTCTGTAAAGGGACCGCTTCTCACCGAACGGCCTTGCTTGAGCTTGGGCGTTGATCGGTTGTGGCAACAATAGGAGGTTTCCGATCCGGTGTACATGAGAATTGATCGTCTCTGGGCTAAGCTTCCTATTTCCGGTCTTACCCTTCCATCCGCTCCCCGGGCTTTGCGGAAAGATGTGCTCTATGGAATCGACAGCACGCAGTTTCCAAATTGCCGCCCGGGCGTGTACGTCAACCGTCGCGTTTCGCCCCGTAGCGCTTGCCAGGAATTCCTCGAAGTTCCAGAGGATGTATCTGCACACCTCAGGCGAAGCCCAATAGATGTCCGTGCGCAAGAATCCCTGGCCGATCGCGTCCTTAATTGGATAATCCCTCCCCAGGCTCCTCAGCGCTGCCATAATCTGGTTAAAGGATTGGTAATCTGGATCTCCCTTAACGATTCGCGACGCCAGCCGAACGTAATCTCCTACTTTTGTCCGAGAGTCCTTTTGGAGGAGACCGAATATACGGAACGTCACCCTCTCCCATTGCTCCAGAAGCTTCTCTCGTTCGGAATCGGAGACGCCTTTCGCTAAGTGCAGTGCGACCGCGAGAATTCGAGAGTGGAGGATTTCAGTGAGGACATCCCACTGGGTCTTTCGATAAATCTCCGTCACTAGTTCGGTGACACGCAGGAGGCGCAAACTGATTTGCTCCGGCATTTGGACGGAATCACATGCCTCCCTTAGGACGTCGAGAGAATCTTCCGCTGATCGCGGCTTCCCTTGTTCCAACCCGAAGTAGAGCGTTGCCGTGATGCGAAGCACTTCCTCACCGGATACGTTTTCCTCGGCGAGTTTGTCGTATATTTTGCCCCAGAGCTTTTGGAGATCTTCGATCGCCGCGTTCGCGGCATTGGAAGACGCGTTGAGCTCAAATGCGCGGCCCATTAGTGTGCTCTTAGTCTTGTCAAGCCAGTCGACTGCGAGTCCGCGGCTGTTTAGGACTTCAAAGAGGGTATACACTGCGCGAGGGTCGACAGTGTCAAAAACGACGAAGCCAAGCCTGTGCAGCACCAACCGCATAAGGTCCGTTGCGGGCTTCTTGCTCTGCCATTTTTTCACAAAAGCTGAGCATTCTTGAATAGCGGCAACTAGGTTCAAATCGGCCTTGAGCTTAACGTTCTTCCTCTCGGCCGTTTTCCCTTCGCGGACGAAGCCATTGAATAAATACGCATTGACGTTGTTTGTTTGTAGCAGGATTAGAAGCCGGTCCCGCTTGACGAGAATGTTCGCAAGTTCCGAGCGCTCGAAAGATCCCTCCGGTAACGCGAGTTCAATGCATTTCAAAAGAATAATTAATGTGGTCAATCTCTGTTGACCGTCAACAATGTCGTTCACCGTGTACTCTGAGGTGCCAATCGCCTTTGACTCGCCGGTACGACTGCACACGATCGTTGCCATGAAATGGTGCTGATCGCTTCCACTAAGGGAAAGCTTGTGGATGTCAGAGAACAGATCTGCCCGCTGTCTCGGCTGCCAGCTGTAGAAACGCTGGTAGGCTGGAATTCGAAAGACGCGATCTGCGAACAGCTTTTGAAGATTTGCGTAGGTCGGTTCAATCATTTCTGGGCACCTGAGCAGGAGTTGCCAGAATCATACACCCTGGAAACAGTCAGCCTTTCGCGAACATTTGCTTGATGCCGCGGAGGGCTTGGCGGGTGCGTTCTTCGTTTTCGATGAGGGCGAAGCGGACGTGGTTGTCGCCGTAGTCGCCGAAGCCGATGCCGGGGCTGACGGCGGTTTTGGCTTCGGTGAGGAGGAGTTTGGAGAACTCGAGGGAGCCGAGGGAGCGGAACTGTTCGGGGATTTGCGCCCAGACGAACATGGTGGCCTTGGGGCTGGGGACGTGCCAGCCGAGCTTGTTGAGGCCTTCGATGAGGACGTTGCGGCGGCGGCGGTAGATGTCGCAGATCTCGGCGACGCAGTCCTGGGGGCCTTCGAGGGCGGCGATGGAGGCGACCTGGATGGGGGTGAAGGTGCCGTAGTCGAAGTAGCTCTTGAGTTTTGCCAGGGCCGCGACGAGTTTGGGGTTGCCGACCATGAAGCCGACGCGCCAGCCGGGCATGTTGTAGGACTTGGAGAGGGTGAAGAACTCGACGGCGACGTCCTTGGCGCCGGGGACCTGGAGGACCGAGGGGGGCTTGTAGCCGTCGAAGGCGATGTCGGCGTAGGCCAGGTCGTGGATGAGATGGAAGCCGTACTGGCGGGCCAGCTCGACGAGGCGCGCCAGGAAGGGCAGGTCGACGCACTCGGTGGTCGGGTTCGAGGGGAAGTTGACGATCAGCGCCTTGGGGTGCGGCGTCATGCGCGGGATCAGGTCCTCGAGCTGCGCGAGAAACTGAACGCGGTCGTGGACGGGGATGCTGAGGATGTGCGCGCCGGCGATGACCGGGCCGTAGATGTGGATGGGGTAGCTGGGGTTGGGCACCAGCACGGTGTCGCGCGAGTCGAGGATGGCCAGGCAGAGGTGGGCGATGCCTTCCTTGGAGCCGATGGTGACGATGGCCTCGGAGTCCGGGTCGAGGTCGACGTTGTAGCGGGTCTTGTACCAGGCGCAGATGGCGCGGCGCAGGCGCGGGATGCCGCGCGAGACGCTATAACGATGGGTCGGCGGCTTGAGCGCGGCCTCTACCAGCTTGTCGACGATGTGTTTGGGCGTGGCCCCGTCGGGGTTGCCCATGCCGAAGTCAACGATGTCCTCGCCGCGGCGGCGGGCGGCGACCTTCATCTCGCCGGTGATGTTGAAGACGTAAGGAGGCAAGCGCTGGAGCCGGCTGAACTCTTCCATGATGAGTCAAGTGTACAAGGGGCGGGAGACGAGGGACTGAGGGAGCAAGGGACCAGGAGACTGGCCTTCATCTCTCGCAGGTCAGTCCTGCATCCAATTCCCCTCTGCCGGCTCACAATGGAGTGGAAGGCTCCTGCGGGAGTGGGAAGACGGGTCCGCCCCGCGGCATTGCGGGGCCGCCTCGGAAGGTCGATTTCCCGGACTCCTACCCCCCACCCTGCACAGTAAGACAGTAGGACAGTTAGACAGTTAGACAGCGCACTCCGAAAGTTCGCAACCAGCCGGATTGGTTGCAAGTCAAAGAAAAGAAAGGACGTCCTCGGGCTGGCTCACCCCTACCCCCCACCCCCCTGGAGCATTTTCTTCCCTTGTTTGCAGTCGACGCCGTGCTAAATATATTGTTATCAATGAAATACGATCCGAAGCTGTTAACTTATCCGTTAACGTAAACCCGGTTTTTGATAGAAAAAAGCCCCTTTTTTGACGAAAACCCGCTCTTCTCTGCTCGAATTGCACCCGCCGGTACCCGCCCACTTGTGAGGAATTCGCCTTTGGACGGACCGGGCGTTCCGGTCAGCTTCGCGCGCGCGAGGCGGCGGCACGGTGAGGAGCAAAACAGGTGCAATGACTCCAGGAGCCCGGCCTTTCGGGAGGAGTGTTCACTCTTGCTCAGGACTTTCCGCAGGCGGTGCGAGAATGGATGCGGGAATAGTTCGCCGCTCCGAGCGGGGCCGTAGTTGCTTCCATTCCGGGAAGCACGGTCCGACCTCCCAATCGTGCTCGCGCAGCCGCTCATCCTTCGCTGAGGTGCACGATGAACGCTCTCCTGATTTACCCCCAATTCCCCGATACTTTCTGGAGCTTCAAGCACGCGCTCAAGTTTCTGGGCAAGCGCGCCGCGCAGCCGCCGCTGGGGCTGATGACGGTGGCGGGGCTGCTGCCGCGCGCCTGGAACAAGCGGCTGGTGGACACCAACGTGGAGCGGCTGTGGGAGCGCGACCTGAAATGGGCCGACGTGGTGATGGTCAGCGGGATGCACATCCAGCGCGAGTCGCTCGAGGCCATCCTGGAGCGGTGCCGCGCGCGCGGGCTGCGGACCGTGGTGGGCGGGCCGATTACCAGCAGCCTGCCCGCGGCCGAGCTCCGCGCCGACCACATCGTCATCGGCGAGTCGGAGAGCCTGATCGCCGGCCTCGCCGCCGACCTCGAAGCCGGCTGCGCCGCCGCCGTCTACCAGGCTGCGGAACGGCCGGAGATGAGCTCCAGCCCGCTGCCCGACCTGAGCCTGATCCGCATGAAGCGCTACTCGACGATGACCGTGCAGTACTCGCGCGGCTGCCCGTTCAACTGCGAGTTCTGCGACATCATCGAGATCTACGGCCGGCGCCCGCGCACCAAGGCCGTGGCCCAGGTGCTGGCCGAGCTGGACCAGTTGCGCCTCGCCGGCTGGAACGACACCGTCTTCATCGTCGACGATAACTTCATCGGGAACAAGAACCGGGCCAAGGAGATGCTGCGCGCGCTGGCGGAGTGGCGCAGGGAAACCGGGAGCCGCTTCGACTTTCTTACCGAGGCATCGCTGAACCTGGCCGACGATGCCGAGCTGATGCAGTTGATGAAGGACGCGGGCTTCAGGTCGGTCTTTCTTGGCATTGAAACGCCGGACGAGTCGGGGCTGGTCGCGGCGGGCAAGCTGCAGAACACGCGGCGTTCCATGCTAGACTCGGTGGCGCTGATCCAGAGTTACGGAATCCAGGTGATGGGCGGCTTCATTCTCGGCTTCGACACCGACAAGGACGATATCTTCAACCGGATGGTGGAGTTTATCCAGAAGAGCGGGATTCCTATCGCCATGGTGGGGTTGCTGCAGGCTATGCCGGGGACGCAGCTTTTCCGGCGGCTGTTCCGGGAGGGGCGCATCCTGAACGACGGCGGAGGCAATAACACCTCTGCCAATCTCAACTTTCTGCCCCGCATGGATGCAACGAAACTGGTGGAGGGTTACCGCTCGGTGCTGAAGCGCATCTATGCCTGCGAGCCTTACTACGAGCGCGTAAAGCTCTACCTGAACCGCACTCAGCCACGGCTTCCGCGGGGCGAGCGGACCGAGAACCAGCCATGGATGACCCGCGACAACCTGCGCGCGCTGGTAAACTCCGTGCTGCGCCAGGGTATCTTCGGCCGCGCCAAGTGGAGTTACTGGAAGTTCTTTGCATCGGCGGCCACGCGCTACCGGCACTGCTTCGGCTCGGCGATGACGCTGGCGGTGATGGGACACCACTTCCAGGTGATTACGCGCAAGATGGCGAAGTCGGTGGAGCGGGCGGCACAGGCGGCGGCGCGGCAGCCGGAGCAGGGTCAGACGACTGCGCAGGTCTAAAAACTCTCCGATTCCCTTTGGTCTCTTCGGAGAAGGTAACCCACAGAAGGGCCGGGGCCCGCTGGGAGTGCGGGCTCGTGTGCAGGGGTTGAGCCCCGGAGCCTTCTCTGCACTCAGGGGACGGAAACTTCCGCGTGGGCCAGGACTTCGGCGGAGCTGGCCGCGGCCTGGTCGAAGTAGCCAGCGAAGTGCTCGGTCTCGGCCGATTTGTAGGAGGCCAGGTTGCGGGCCCAGCGGAAGCCGATGGGCTGGTAGAGCAGTTCGACAGCAATCTTGCAACGGCCGGCCGTGGGGGCGGGGACGACGTACTCCGTGGTGCTGCTGCCGGCGGTGAAGCCGGGATCGGTCAAGGCCGAGCCGCGCACGGCGATGTCGGGCGAGGCGGTCTTCTTGTCGAAGCCGGAGGGGAGAATGCGGTTGTCCTTGAGGTATTGCGTGGCAGAGAGCAGGCCGGTGGTCACTTGGGCCCGCGGGTCGCCGAGAATGGACTCGTAGATCTCCACCTCTTTGGGCGAGGTAATTCGGCTGAAGTGGGGCAGAAAGGCCGTGGGGTCCGCATCGTTGGTGTTTTCCGCGATCGAGCCGTCGGGGTTGAGCTTGCCGGACTCGAAGAGCAGGCTGCCGTCGGCCGCGGTGACGGTTACGTGCAGCCAGGCGCGGCGGGAGGGAAAGCTGGTGGGCAGCTTATGCCCGGCAAGGTTCTCGACCCGGACCGGGAAACGCAATTGGCCGCCAGCCCGCGTGGCCTGACCCAGGGTGACGCGGGCGGACTGCGAGCGAAGGAAGGCGCGGCTGGCCTCAGCGGCGGCATCCAGATCGGCCGGCGGCGCGGCGACGCCCAGTTCGTCGTGGTGAGTGGAAAGGACCGATTCCATCAGGAAGTTGGATCCGGCAAAGGCGTGGCGGCGGACGCCCTCGCGCGGCTCGGCCAGCAGCGCCGCCACCTTCACCGGTTCATTGACGGCCGGCATGTGGCATTGCTGGCAGGTCTGCTTGCCGGCGTAGTCGGAGTGCTCCCATTCGAGGTAGACCATCTGCTCGGGGAGCTTGCCAATCTGCTTGCCGCCGGGGCCGAGCGAGGTGGTGTAAAGGGTGTGGCAGCTGGCGCAGAGCGAGGCCTGGCGGATGTGGTCGGATTGGACCGGCGCGTAGCCGGTGCTGGCGACGTGCATCTGCATCACGCGGTCGGAGTCGACGGCAAAGGGGCCGAAGACGGGCCGGGGCTCGGTCAAAAGCGGGGCCACGGTGAAGTTGCCGTTGAAGGTGGCCGGAGTGCCCAGGCCGGCAGGCTGCATCTGGTGGCAGGCTGTGCAGGAGACGCCATCGGCGGCCGGGTCGGTCTTGACGCCGGGCTTGAAGGGCAGGTGGGCGAAGACACCGGTGGCGCGGTTGGCGGCCTGATCGATTTGCCGCTGAAGCGGCATGTGGCACGCGGCGCACTCAGTCTCGATGGCGGCGGCGGCGCCGGAGTGGTCCTGGGTTTCGCGGCGCACGCTGGCCAGCCAGTAGGGGTCCCTGGCCGAGTGGGCCATGATGCTGGCGCGCCAGGCGGCGCCGATGGTGGCGTCCTCGCCCTGTTCCGTGCGGAAAGTGTTGTGGCAGACGATGCAGCGCTCGGCGGTGCGAAAGGCGTCGGCCGGGCTGGCCGGGCTGGCGGCGGCCGGGGCCTGGGCGGCCGCGGGAGCCGCGAAGATCGCACACAGGGCCACGGCAAAGGCTGAAGAAATCAGTGGGCGCACGGTTGGACCTCCCGGGCAGGCGGGCAAGTGCCCTGACAATTCACAGGATACGGGAACCCGCCCGCGCCATGAACAAGGCTGCGAGGCTCCGCCATCCCGGCATGGACCGAACCGGGAAGGCCGCGGCGGAAGGGGTTCTATACTCGAAATTGAAATGAGCACGTTTCTACCCGTAGACGAACAGATGGACCTGCTTCACAAGGGCGCGGCGGAGATCATCCGCGAGAGCGACCTGCGCGAGCGCCTGGAAGAGAGCCGCAAAACCGGGCGCCCGCTGCGCATCAAGGCCGGCTTCGACCCCACCGCCCCCGACCTGCACCTGGGCCACACCGTGCTGATGCGCAAACTGCGGCACTTTCAGCAGCTCGGCCACACCGTCATCTTCCTCGTCGGCGACTTCACCTCGCTGATCGGCGACCCGACCGGCCGCAACGTCACCCGCAAGCCGCTCACCCGCGAGCAGATCGACCAGAACGCCGAGACCTACAAAGAGCAGGTCTTCAAGATTCTGGACGAAAGCGCAACCGAGGTTCGCTACAACTCCGAGTGGCTGGACAAGCTGGGCTACGAGCAGACCATCCGGCTCACGGCGCACTTCACCGTCTCGCAGATGCTCGAGCGCGACGAGTTCCACAAGCGCTTCCAGGACGAGCAGCCCATCGGCCTGCACGAGTTTCTCTATCCCGTGATGCAGGGATACGACTCGGTGGCGCTGGAGTGCGACGTGGAGCTCGGCGGCACCGACCAGAAGTTCAACCTGATGTGCGGCCGCGAGCTGCAGCGCCACTACGGCCAGAAGCCGCAGATCGTGCTGATGACGCCGATTCTTGAGGGCCTGGACGGCGTGCAGAAGATGTCCAAATCGCTGGGCAACGCCATCGGCATCAACGAGCCGCCCAGCGAGATGTACGGCAAGCTGATGAGCATCAACGACGAGTTGATGTGGAAGTACTGGGTCTTCCTGACCGACCTCAGGCAGTCCGAGGTGGATGCGCTCAAGGCCGACGTGGAGGCGTTCCGCGAGCACCCGATGGCGCTGAAGAAGCGGCTGGCGCGGACGATCACGGCGGGGTTCCACGGCGAGGCGGCGGCGGCAGAGGCCGACGAGAACTGGGCGCGGATGTTCCAGCAGAAGCAGACGGCGGAAAACCTCGAAGAGGTGGCGGTGGCGCTGGCGGATGTGGCCGGGCCGGAACCCGGGACCGTGCGGCTGCCGAAGCTGCTGGTGGCGTTGGGTCTGGCGGCGTCAAACGGCGAGGCACAGAGAAAGATTGCCGAGAAGGCTGTGAAGCTGGATGGGGAATCCGCCGCCGGGGTCGTGGTTCCGCTCGGAGCGCTGCCGGCGCGGATTGTCGTGCGGCTGGGCAAGCGGGCCAAGGTGGCGGTGATCGGGTAAGTGACTACTCCGGCGACGGGATTTCGATTGACCGGGCTTTATCGATGATCTCTTCGATGGTAAGCCGGTCAAGCCAGAGGTGGCGGTCGCGCGTGTAGTCGCCTGTGGTCATGCCGTGCATCCGCAGATAGCGCGCCATGCCCAGAGGACCCAGTTCTTTGGCGAGCACGGCGAGCGCGTACCGATCAAGCTGCTGATCGGTCATCTCCTCGATGGGCGTCATAGCCGCACCTCCTTGATATAGACTACGGGATTTTGGACTTGCACGGAAGGCGCGCCGAGCCCTCGCAGCGCCTTTCGCGGGAATCGGTCGTCGGTGGTCAGCAGGGTATCGCATCGGTTTTCTTCCGCCGTGGCCAGGTGCAAAGCGTCGGCCGGTCCGTATCCCAGGGTAACGAGTTGCAGGGCGCGTTCGTTCGCCGCCTGGCTCGGCCGAGGAATCTGGGCAGCGATACCCAGCAGGGCCAGACTGGCTGCCCGGCGCTCGATAGAGGGACACTCCTCCAATTCCGCAACCAGGACCGAACTTGCAATCCAGATTACGTTTCCGAGCGCGGCGTTCCGGAGGATATGTAAAACCGACGACGCCTCCAACTGCACCCTTGGCTGCGACGGCGGGTCGGTAGGCCGGTTCAGGGCGCAGGCGTCGAGATAGATTCTGGGAGCTGTGGCCATTCGCGACCATCTTACTCCGGCGTGGCAGCGTCGCTGGCGCGACGAGAGCGAGTCAGCGGGTCAGCCGTCGATGCGCGGGGGATTTGGAGGGGAGAAAAAGGAACGGGTGGCAGCCACGCTTGGGGCTGCCACCCGAAAGGATCAAACTTGGCTGAGCCAGTGACCAGGCCAATTCAGGAGACATTCACAGCGTACCGGCAGGCCGGCCGGGTGTCTTGAGCCATTGGAGCGATGCCGGCCTCCATCGAAGGGTGGAGACAGGGGCGGTTTGCGGGCGAAATGGGGCGAAGTTGCGTGCATGGAGCCCTTTGCAGCGGTAAGGTGGGAGGAGCGCGGGATTTCGTGGCTGGGGTGAGACCCGGCGGGCGCGCCTGTGAGCCGATGCACGGAGAGCGGACAGAGAGCGGAGCTAGCGGGGTTGGCGGAGTCAGCGGAGCTGGCCTGCGGCTGTTGGCGGCGGTGCTGGCGGCAGGGTTGCTGGCCGGCGGGGCCCGCGCCCTGGAACCCACCACGCCCCTGGCCAACTACGGCCGCCAGAGCTGGGCGATGGAGAACGGCCTGCCGCAGAACACGGTGCAGGCGCTGGCGCAGACGCGCGACGGGTTCGTGTGGCTGGGCACCGAGGTCGGCCTGGTCCGCTTCGACGGCAACGGCTTCCAGCTCTTCGACCGCAACTCCTCGCCGGCGCTGCCGGGGAACGATGTGCGCTGTTTGCTGGCTGCCAGCGATGGGGCGCTGTGGGTGGGGACCAGCGAGGGGCTGGCGCGGCTCAAAGATGGGGCGGTGAGGGTCTTCACGACGAAAGATGGGCTGCCGGGTGACAGCGTCCTATCTCTTAGCTTCAATCCCGATAACTCGATCTGGATCGAGACCGATAAGGGCGGAGCTGAATACAAAGACAATTCTCTTGGGGCGGCACAAGTTGTGTGCTACCTCTGTCCGTCCGTACCCAGCGTGGCTCGTGCAACTTTGCCCAGGGGGGGGTGGGCAGATGCAACAGCAACGAGTCTGGGTGTTTACAGCGGCGACAAACTAGAAGCACGGTTGCTGATTGGGCGCGAACTGCCGGGCAACAAGGTCCAAAAACTCCTCGGGGATCGCGAGGGCGCGCTGTGGATTGGCACGAATGCGGGTCTAGTGCGGTGGTTTGCGGGCAAGCTGCAACGGTTCCCAGTCACCGAACCGCTGGCATCGGCCTCGGTGCTTTCGCTCCTTGAGGATCGCGAGGGCAATCTCTGGGTCGGTACCGAAACCGACGGCCTGCACATTCTCCGCGATCAGCGCTTCCGTACGCTGGGCTCACGCGAGGGGTTGAGCACGGACGTGACGACGACAGTTGTGGAAGATGCGAGCGGGACGCTTTGGGTGGGGACGGCGGGCGATGGGTTGAATTCGGTGAAGAACCCGCGTGTCGAGGACCGTGCTTTCCCAGGTTCCCAAAAGACGGGAGACCTGGGGCACCCGGCCTTTGCGGCGGGATCGACGGCGAGCGTGCGGAAGTATACGGTGCGCGATGGGTTGCTGAGCGATGTGGTTCTGTCGCTGGCGGCGGCCAAGGATGGGTCGCTGTGGGTGGGCGGGCCGGATGGGTTGAACCGGATTCGCGGTGGGCGCGTGGATGGGTTCACTTCGGCCGATGGATTGCCGGACGACTTCATTCGGTCTCTTCTGGCCGATGCCGACGGTTCGCTGTGGAT
>JBAVMZ010000465.1:0-3373 GCA_049690595.1 Occallatibacter sp.
TCGATGCGCGTCGAAGAGGCAGAAGCGCACGCAAGTGCGGCCAGGTCGGAGGCGGACGGGCGGAACCTGTCCGGGGCCGGTTCTGGCGCCGAGTCGCGCACGGCGGCTGTTGGGATGTCGAAACCGGGGTTCCCGGCGACGGGTCTTTGTCGCTGGGGTGGGAAACCGGAGGCATCGCGGCTTATGGAAGCCGTGGTGGAACGCAACAACCAGTTCCGGGCCTACGAGCGGGTGGTGAAGAACGCAGGAGCGCCGGGAGTCGATGGACTCTCGGTCTCGGAGTTCAAGCCCTGGCTTCAGCGGCACTGGGTGCGGGTCTACATGCGGGCAGAGAATCTGATGCGGGCGGGGGTAGAAGAGCCAAGGGCGTGGCGCTCCGCCACCAACGGGCGCGGCCCGTGGTGGAACGGCGGCGCTTCGTACATGAACGCCGCCTATCCGAAGTCCTGGTTCGACCGTATGGGGTTGGTTTCGTTGCTGGAAACCCGGCAGCGCTTTACTTCTGCTTCCTGAACCGCCGGATGCCGAACGGCACGTCCGGAGGTGTGGGAGGACGGCGGGAGCGATCCCGCCTCCTACCCGATGCTGTCAGGGTGGGGAAGCACGAGCCTCGCAGCTTCGCCGCCCCGCCCGGAGCGGCGAGCGTCCCCGCCACGCCCCGCGTCTCTCCAGCATGGAGCTTGCCCTCGATCCCGCAGCCTGCCCCGCGCCTGCCCCGGCGTATACTGCTGCCATGGCGCGCCCCAGCCGGCCCAGAGCACAATCCGGGATGACGCTGATCGAGCTCGTCGTCACCTCGGTCATCCTGTCGATTCTCGCCCTCGGCGCCATGCCGTTGGCCCGCTACCAGATCAAGCGCGAGAAGGAAAAGATGCTCCGCTACGACCTGGAGCAGATGCGCGACGCCATCGATGCCTATAAGGACGCCGCCGATCGCGGCGCCTTCCAGGTCAAGATCGAGACTTACGGCTACCCGCCCGACATGGACACCCTGACCAAGGGCGTCGAAATCCAGGGCAAGAAGGTCGTCTTTCTGCGCGCTGTCCCTGTGGACCCCATGACCGGCAAGGCCGAGTGGGCGATGCGCTCCATGGAAGACGACCCCACCAGCGACTCCTGGGACGGCAAACACATCTTCGACGTGCGCTCGAAATCCACCGGTACGGCCCTGAACGGAACTAAGTACTCCGACTGGTAGCCGCGCACCGCCCCTCAGCCCAGCCACTCTGCGTCCGGCGCTCGCAGCAGCACCTCCAGCCTGTCCAGCTTCTGCTCCCACTCCGGCCGGTGGGCGCGGCTCCACGACTCCAGCGTGTTAAAACCCGCCCCGTCCAGGCGGCAGCTCCGCACCCGGCCCAGCTTCTGGGTGCGCGCCAGGCCGGCCGCCTCCAGCACCTCCAGATGCTGGCCCACGGCGGTCAGCGTCACCCCGGCCAGGGCGGCCAGCGCCGAGACGCTCGCCGGCCCCTGGCTCAGCCGCTCCACCAGCCTCCGCCGCGTGGGGTCGCCCAGCGCGTGGAAGACCTTTCCGATCTCGTCCTCGTTGCTCATCGCCGCTCAGCTCTCCAGCGTCGCCTCGAGACTGTCCAGCAGCGTCCGCCAGCCCTGCTCGCGCATCGCCGGCCCGTCGGCTCCCTCGAAGAACGCGCCCTGGTGCGTCACCACCAGCTCCGTCCCCGCGCCGTCCGGAATGAGCTCGACGGTCACGAGCGACGCCGAGAAGACCCGCCCTCCCAGCGCCATCGTCGATGACGAGACAATCCGCCGACCGGGCACAATCTCCAGGTACGTGCCCCGGCTCTCCAGCACCGCGCCCGGCAACGGCGTCCCCTCCTTGAAGCGATAGCGCAACCGCTCCTCGCCGCCCACGCGGCAATCCACCGCGAACTCCTCCACTTCGTTTTGCGCCGCGTTGGCGAACCAGCGCCGCTTCATCGTCCCGTTGGCGAAGGCCTCGAAGACCCGCTCCGGCGCGGCCGTGAGCTTCCGTTCCAACACAATGGTGCTATGCACAACCCGCTCTGGCATGGATTTGACCTCCTCGTTGTCTCAATATACTGAAGTATTTACTTCAGCATACAGATGGTCTCTCAGAAGTGCGGATAAAGTCAAGTGTAAACTTCATTGTTTTGATGCGCGCGACCACGGAACGAGAACACGGGGCCAGACCCGGCAGCGGGGCGCCAGGGCAATCGCATGAACTGACGCCGTGGTGATATTGGCAGTTTTGCGCCGCCCCTAGAGCATTTTCCGAATTTGCGTAGACTTTTTGAGAGCAGTGAAAGGTGGCTTTTTCTTGAGGAAAAAGCCACTTGAGTGTGTGGCTCCGGCCTACAGTAATTCGGAAAATGCTGTAAGGGGCTCGATACCGCCTTTTTGGCCGGCAACCCCACGCTGAAGCGCGGGGCTAAAATCCTGTGCGCCTACGGCGCGTACGACTGCGAGCCATGTTCGGCATCAGAATAGCTTCATGCGATTGCCCTGCCCAGGACGCCTTCCCGCAGCTTCTCCCATCCGCCAACCTGCTACCCTGAAACCGGGCGGGGCCGCTGACCCCTGAAACCCGATCCCTGACCCCTGTCTCTGGAGGAGCCCCCGTGCAGCGCATCTGTGTCGATATGGACGAGGTGATGGCCGACACCCTGGCCGAGCATCTCCGCCGCTACAACCAGGCCTTCGACGAGGAGATTACCCCTGCCGACCTGGCCGGCAAGGGCCTCTGGGAGGCCACCCCCGCCGAGCGCCGCCAGGAGCTCCGCGCCTTCCTCGACGCCGAGGACTTCTTCGAAGACCTGGCCCTGATGCCCGGCGCGCAGGAGGTTCTGCGCCAGCTCTCCGAGCGCTTCGAGATCTTCATCGCCACCCAGGCCATGACCGTTCCCAACTCGCTCGGCCCGAAGTACCGCTGGCTGCAGCGCCATTTCCCCTTCATCCCGCCCACGCACTACGTCTTCTGCGGCAACAAGAGCATCCTGCGCGCCGATTACCTGATCGACGACCTGCCCCGCAACCTCGACCGCTTTGAGGGCCAGGGCCTGCTCTTCACCGCGCCGCACAACCTCAGCGCCACCGGGTACACCCGGGTCGGGAACTGGCAGGAAGTGGCCGACTACTTCGCCGCGGTCGAATCGGCGTGACCGGACCTCGTGCCATATGCAGCCGGGAGAACCCCCGGCTTTGCCGGGGCGGCGGTAACAATTTGACATTTCCGGGAGTTGCCCCGGTTTTTTGCTCCCTCTGTGATTCAGCAAAAGAGCCGGGGGATGGGTGGGAGCAGGAAACGCCGTCCCTACGGGACTCCGGACGGGTTGTTGGTTGCGCCCACCCCACGCTGAAGCGCGGGGCTAACCAACGCTGCGCCTACGGCGCGAGG
>JBAVMZ010000466.1:0-1971 GCA_049690595.1 Occallatibacter sp.
GAAGAGGTCGGCGAGCGCGCCACTGAGGAAGGGAACGATGGCGCCGCCGACGACCGCCGTCATGATTAGGCCCGAGCCCTTGCTGGTCATCGGTCCCAGCCCGGCGATCCCGAGCGTGAAGATGTTCGGGAACATGATGGAGTTGAAGAAGCCGCAGAGCACGAGGCTCCAGATGGCGACCTGGCCTGAGGAGAACATCGAGATCAGGATCATTGCGGTGCCGGCGAAGCCGAAGATGCCGAGAAGCTTACCGGACTTGATCCTGGTGAGTATCCAGGAGCCGAGCAGGCGGCCGACCAGCGCGCCCAACCAATAGAGCGAAACCAGGAAGGAGGCGGTCTTGGCCGTGCTTACGCCCTGGGTCTTGAAGTAGTCCACCGCGATCGAGGCCAGGCCGACCTCGACGCCGACGTAGAAGAAGATGGCGAGCGCGCCGAGGACGGTGTGCTTGTAGCTCCAGATGCTGCGGCTGAGGATTGGATCGCCTTCCTTGCCGGGGCGGAACTCCTGCGTGTGGGCGATGTGCGGCAGGTGCATGAACATGACGGCGACGCCCAGCACCAGCAGGCCGGCTGCGATCAGCATATAAGGCACGCGGACCGTGTCGGCCACGGCGGCCGGAGCCACCTTGGAGGGATCGGTGAGGATGTAGGCGCCGGCCACCAGCGGGGCAATCGTGCCGCCGATGGAGTTGAAGGCCTGCGCCAGGGTCAGGCGAATCGGCGCCGAGTGCTCGGGCCCAAGAATCGACACGTACGGATTGGCCGAGGTCTGCAGGGCGGTGACGCCGGCGCCGACGACAAAGACCGCCGTCAGGAAGAGCGGGAAACTCACGGCCTTGGCCGCCGGAATGAACAGCAGACAGCCCGCCACCTGAATAAAGAGCGCGACGACCATCGTCCGCTTGTAGCCGATGGATTCAATCAGCCTGGAGGTCGGCGAGGAGAAGACGAAGTAGGCCAGGAAGAAGGCCGACTCGGCCAGCATCGCCCACCCGTAGGGCAGATCGAAGATCTTCCGCAGGTG
Organism: Occallatibacter sp.; assembly: GCA_049690595.1. GTDB lineage: Bacteria > Acidobacteriota > Terriglobia > Terriglobales > Acidobacteriaceae > Telmatobacter. The sequence goes on from JBAVMZ010000466.1 coordinate 1,027, forward strand.
GGGCACCAGGGCCATGTTCAGGTTGGTGATGAACCCGAAGATAAAGAACAGCGCCGTCACGGTAATGAACGGACCCAGATAGCTGGGCGCGCCGGAACCGGCCGGCTTGGTGGCTTGTGTGGCCATACGATAGAAATCCCCACTTCCTTCAAGAGATTGAACGGCGCACGCTACGCCGTCCTTGCCGGAAAGGCCGGGCGCTCATGCCCCGTGGCCGCCGGCGTTTGATTTTGTGGTAAGCCGGCGTGCGGAACACAGCGCAAATTCCCGGCCGGTTGCTGCACACAACACTATACGCGGAGGCCCGCGTGGGGGAAGTACCTGGCGCACAGCCTTTGTTTTCCGCGCTCCTCTGAGAGCCGAGCGTGGGATGGCTTATTCTGAGAGCACCCCGAAGAGGTGACGAAGAATGGCCACTGGAACGCTGTCGCCCGCCAAGCTGAAGAAGGTGTTGGCGGCTCTGGAAGAAAACTGGCAGGCCGAGGTGGAGGCTTACCACACCTACCTGGCGCTGGCCGACCGCGACACCGACCCGGTCCGCGCGCAGGTGCTGCGCCACCTGGCCGGGGCCGAGTGGGAGCACGCCGCCCTGTGGCACGGCCGGATCCTCGAGCTGGGCGGCACGGAGCCGGTCTATCGCGGCAAGCCCGGCGGCGATGCCGATTCGCTGGCCAACCGCGCTGGCGGCGTTCGCATGGCCCTGCGCCGTCTCGAAATCGAAGAGAGCCGGGCCATCGCCAGCTACGGCGAGCAACTGAAATCGCTTGGCGATCCGGAATCCATCGCCATCCTCGAACACGTCATCGAGGACGAAAAGGACCACTACAAAGAGCTGGGTTCGCTTCTGCGCGGCCACTACCCGCAGCCGGCCGGAGCGCACACCATCAACGCCCAGGCGATTCTGGACGAGATGCTGGCCAAGCGCGCCAAGGGCCGCAAGCAGCC
>JBAVMZ010000467.1:0-6215 GCA_049690595.1 Occallatibacter sp.
GGCGCACCGGATGTACGAGGAAGACATCGCGGCCTGCCGGGCGATGGGCCGCTTCGGCGGCCAACTGCTGCCCGACTCCGGCGGCGTGCTGACCCACTGCAACGCCGGCGCGCTGGCCACCTGCGGCTACGGCACCGCGCTCGGCGTGATCCGCTCGGCGGTCGAAATGGGCAAGAAGATTCGCGTTTACGCCGACGAGACCCGGCCCTTCCTGCAGGGAGCGCGGCTCACCGCCTGGGAGCTGATGGAAGACGGCATCGACACCACCGTGATCTGCGACAACATGGCGGCGCACCTGATGAAACAGGGGCTGATTCAGGCAGTGGTGGTGGGCGCCGACCGCATCGCCGCCAACGGCGACGCCGCCAACAAGATCGGCACCTACAACGTGGCCATCCTCGCCCGCGAGCACGGCATTCCGTTTTACGTGGCCGCGCCGTGGTCAACGGTGGACATGGCGACGGCGACCGGCGACCAGATCCCCATCGAGGAGCGGCCGCAGGTGGAAGTAACGCACCACGGCGGCAAGCAGTTGACGCCGAACGGAGTGCAGGTGCGCAACCCCGCCTTCGACGTCACCCCGGCCAAATACATCGCCGGCATCGTCACCGAGCGCGGCGTGCTGCGCGCGCCCTACCCCGAGAGCCTGAAAGCCATGGAGGCGGCGGGCTGAGGTTTGTGCTATCGCACCCTTCGCCAGAAAACGGCGGAGGGTGGGGCGCCCTCATTTTTTCGCTTGGGTCAAGCGTGGGCCACGCCAACGGAACTCCTACATTCGGAACACGGCCGTTCGGAAAGTGCTTGAGGGAGGAGGCAGCGTGGAGTTGATTGGTACGGAGCACGACAGGAAGGACCTCCTGGAGCGGTGCGCGGCGCAGCATAAGCACCTGTGTCCCCGGCAGGTGCTCGGCGTGCAGATGGGCCTCTACTCCGCGCGGGTCTTCGGCATCGAGATGCCGCAGGAGGACAAGCGCATCCTGGCCTTCGTCGAGACCGACGGCTGCTTTGCCGATGGGCTGGCCATCGCCACCGGCTGCACGCTCGGCCATCGCACCATGCGCCTGATCGACTACGGCAAGGTGGCGGCCACGCTGGTGGATACGCTCGACGGGCGGGCGGTGCGCTTTGCGCCGCGGGCTGACGTGCGCAGCCGCGCCATCGCGGCCTGTCCGCACGCTCCGAACCGCTGGCGGGCGCAGTTGGAGGCGTACCAGCGGTTCGCGGGCGAGGAGCTTTTCTCCGCCGTCGAAGTCGCGATGCGGCTCGACATCGGCGCGCTGGTAGGCAAGCCCGGCGTGCGCGCAATTTGCTGCCGCTGTGGCGAAGAGATTCTCAACCTGCGCGAGGTGGTGCGCGAGGGCGAGACGTTCTGCCGCGGCTGCGCGGGCGAGAGTTACTGGATGGCGAAGGGCTGAACGGTCGAGACGGATGAGCGCGCGGGCATCGATTTCGCGGAGCGGAAGATTGCCGAGCGCGGCTGGCTTTGTGCTGGCCGGCGGCCGCTCGCTGCGCATGGGCGCCGACAAGGCGCTGGTGGAGTTTGCCGGGGAGCCGTTGATTGCGCGGGCTCTGGGGATTCTGCGCGCCGCCGGGCTGGATACGGCGATCGCGGGGGCACGGCAGCCGCTGGGAGGGTATGCGCCGGTCGTCGCCGACAGCGAGCCGGAGCTCGGGCCGCTGGGCGGCGTCTGCGCGGCCTTGGCTACGCTCGAGGCGGAGCGCGCGCTCTTTCTTCCCGTGGATATGCCCCTGATGGCGCCGTCCCTGTTGCGTTGCCTGATCGGCCTGGCCGAGCGCGAAAGCGCCGCGGTGGCCGTGCCGCAGCTCGACGGATTCGCTCAGACCTTTCCGGCCGTGGTGAGCCGCGCGGCGCTGCCGTTTTTGCGCCGCGAACTTGAGGCTGGACGCCGAGGCTGCCTTGCCGCTTTTCAGGCCGCGGCGGCCGCGCTGGGCCAGCAGGTAGCGCTGCTGCCGGTGGAGGAGAGTGTCCGGCGCGAAGGACTCGTTCATCCCCGGGGAACTGCCGCGGAGAGTTGGTTCCTCAACGTGAACACTGCGAGTGACCTGGTGGCGGCAATCGAGCTTGAATCCGGCCCGAACTAGAGGGGCAAGCGTATGCTCGCCCGGGCGCCGGAGCCGTCCGCGAGGCTCTGCAAGGTAACCTCGCCGCCGTGGGCGCGCGCGATTTGCTGCGCCAGCACCAGGCCCACGCCGCTGCCGGTGGGCTTGGTGGTGTAGAAGGGGACGAAGAGGTTCTCTGCGTTGGCGATGCCCTGCCCGCGATCGGTGATCTCGATCCACAGGCTTCCGGGTTCCGTGCGCCACGAGACCTCGACCGGGCGCGCGCCGTTTGCCAGCGCGGAATCGACGGCGTTGGCCAGCAGGTTGATAGTGGCCTGTTCGAGCTGGTCGGGGTCGGCCAGGAGGTCGACTGGCGGGCCGGGCGTGAGCTCGACGGCCAGACGCTGCTCCAGCAGCACCACGCGCTCCAGCAGAGAGGCAACGTGGACGGGCCGCAGATTGGGCGGCGGAAGCTGCGCCAGCTTGCGATACGACTGCACAAAACGGTGGAGCGCGTCGGCGCGGTTTTCGATGACCTCCAGGCCGCGATGAAAATCGCGCGCGTCCTCTTCGATCGCCGGCAGGCGCTCGATGCGCGTGCGCAGGCTGCCGGCGATGGATTTGATGGGCGCCAGCGAGTTCGAGATTTCGTGCCCCAGCACGCGGATCAGCTTCTTCCATGCGCTCTGTTCTTCTTCGCGCAGCGAGAGGCTGACGTCGGCGAGTAGCAGCAGCGTGTTCGGCTCGCCTTCCTCGCGAAAGACGGCCTTGCGCAGCAGCCACCGCGCGGGGCGGCCAGCAAAGGAGTGGACGGTCTGATCCGGAGCGGCCAGCAGCGCATCCAGGCCGAGTTCGGCGGCGGTGCGCCCAGTGCAGCGCGCGCCGGGGATACCCAGCAGCCTGGCGCCGGCGTTGTTGACCAGTTGCAGGCGGTTGTTGCGGTCGAAGGCGAACAGCGGCGCGCTCATGACCTCAAGGACGCGAGCCAGCAGGGCAGTGGCCTCGAGCGAGCGCACGCGCTGCTTCTGCAAGAGGCTGGCCAGAGCGTTGATCTCGAAGGCGAGCTCGCCGAAGGCGTCGGGCGAGCTGGCGCCGCGGGCGCGGAACGAGTAATCGCCTTCGCGCAGCGAAGAGACGACATTCGAGAGCGTCTGCAGAGGGCGGACGATGCTCTCGATCAGGGCAGCGGCGACAAGGAAGAGGTAGAGCAGGAGCGCGGCGTCGAGGAGCACCGCCGGAGCGAGAGAGACTGCGCGAAGATAGACGAGGAATGCGACCGCGATGAGCGCAGGCAGCGTGAGCAGAAAGCAGTAGAGCCAGACCCGGCGTACGACCGAGCGGCGCTCACGACGCGCGTTCCGTTCATAGGCCATACTTCTCAATTCGCCGGTAGAGCGCGGCGCGGCTCAGTCCGAGCGACTCGGCGGCCTGCGAGATGTTGCCGTCGCAGCGGCGCAGAACGCGGCGGATGAGCAGGGCTTCGACCTCGTCGATGCTGATGTTCTCGAGACTCGATGCGTCGAGCGGCTGCTGCGCGGGGCGGCCCGAGCCGACGGCCAGATTCTCCGGCTCGATCTCCTCGCCGCGGCAGAGCAGAACGGCGCGCTCGACGGAGTGCTCCAGCTCGCGCACGTTGCCCGGCCAGGCGTACTGCATCATCTGGCGCATGGCGGCGGACGAGAAGCCGACCACCTGCTTGCGGTAGCGCGTCCGGCAGCGGGCAAGGAAGTGGGCGGCCAGCAGCGGGATGTCCTCGCGCCGCTCGCGCAGGCTGGGCAGGTGAATCTCCACGGTGTTGAGACGGAAGAGCAGGTCCTCGCGGAAGTTGCCGGCCTTGGCTTCCTCGTGCACCAGAACGTTGGTGGCGGAGAGCACGCGGACATCGACGCGGCGTGTCTGCGAGGAGCCCACGCGCTCCAGTTCGCCGGTCTCCAGCACGCGCAGCAGCTTGGCCTGTTGACGCAGGGGGACATTGGCAATCTCATCCAGAAAAAGCGTGCCGCCGTTGGCCAGCTCGAAGCGCCCGATGCGGTCGGTGCGCGCGTCGGTGAAGGCGCCCTTGACGTGGCCGAAGATCTCCGACTCGAAGGTGCCCTCGGGCAGGCCGCCGGCATTGACCGCGACCAGCGGCATGCGCGCGCGCGGCGAGGCGGCGTGCAGCAGCTTGGCCACGATCTCCTTGCCGGTGCCGTGCTGGCCGGTAATGAGGACGTTGGCCTCGGAGGGGCCGACCTGCGCGATGAGTTCGAGGACCGGCTGCATGGCGGGCGCCGAGGCGATGAACTCGGGCATGCCGTCGGCGCGGAGAATGCGGTTTTCGAGCTCCAGGTTGCGGGCGCGGCGCAGGGCATCGTGCAGCTCCGCGTGTACGCGGACCAGGGAGACGAGCCGCTCGTTGTCCCAGGGCTTCTGGAGGAAGTCGCGTGCGCCTCGCTTGATGGTCTCGACGGCGAGATCGATGTTGCCCCAGGCGGTCATCACGATCACCGGGAGCTGCGGGTTGAACTCGCGGATGCGCTCCAGCAGTTCCAGGCCTTCCTGCCCGCCGGTGGTGTCGCGGGTGTAGTTCAGGTCGATGAGCAGGACGTCGTACTCGCGCTCGAAGAGGGCCTCGAGCAGCAGGCGCGGCGAGCGCACGCAATCCACCGCGATGCCCTGCGGCTTGAGCAGCAGCTCCACCGCTTCCAGGATGTCCGGCTGATCGTCGGCGGCGAGAACGCGGATCGGATTGGGCTTACTGGAGATGGCTTGCCTCCACAACTCCCTGCCTGGCGGCGGTGATCGAGATGCCGTAATCCTCGAGCACCGAGCCGATGGAGCGGTGCAGCTCGATGCGCGCCTTCTCGTAGGCGGTCTCGGCCACCACCAGCGCGGACTCCGCCAGGGCCAGATCGTGCTCGGCGGCCAGGGTCTGCTGGTTTGAGCCGGCGCCGAGCTTCTGCTCCTTCTGCATGATGTCCAGGGTCTTGGCCGCCAGTTCTCGGGCCGTGCCGGCCGCTTCCACGCGGCTGGCTCCCTGTTCAAGAGCATACCGCGCGTTGCGCACCTCGATGCGGATGCGCTTCTTCAGCTCCTCGAGATAGACCTGCGACTGGCGGTACTCGAGCTCGGTGCGGTACTGGTCGGCCCTGGCGATCCGGTTGCGCAGCGGAACGTTGAGCTCGAAGCCCACCTGGTACTCGGGCGACGAGTAATTGAAGGCGTTCTCGATTGCTCCGCCGAAGCTGTTGGGCACATTGACCTGGGTTTTGTTGAGCGGGTTGGGAGTGCCGGCATAGCCGGTGCCGGCGTAGAGGCCGTAGAGCGAGAGCGAGGGCAGCAGAGCGTTGCGCGCGGTCTTGCGGCTCAGCTCGCTGTTCTCCAGTACCAGCGCGGACTCCTGCAGCTCGGTGCGATCCTTGAGCGCGGCGGCGATCATCTCCTGCGCCGGAGCCAGGCTCTTCTCGACACCCGTTCCGATGTGGTCGGTTGGCACCACCGGCATCTCCTGAAGAACCGGATCGTCGAGCGAGCGGGTGATCGCGTTCTTCATGTAGAGCTCCTGCAACTCCAGGTTGGTGCGCGCGACGGTGAGATCCTGCTGCCGGTTGGCCAGCTCGCCCTCGGCCTTGAGCACGTCCATGGCGGGGATGGCGATGAGTTCCAGCTGCTTGCGCGCCGTCTCCAGCGACTCCGAGGCGAAGGCCACCGAGCGCTCGCTGACCTGCTCCTGATTGTAGGCGCTGACCAGGTCCCAGTAGAGGTCGCAGATCTGCGTCACGGTGGCGATGAGCTGGGCGCGGAAGGCGATGTCGGAGATCTTCCGGTTTGTCCGGGCGATGCGCAGGAAGCGCAGGTTGGTTCCGGTGCCCCTGCCGGCCAGAATCTGCTGCTGCGCGTAGAACTCGAAGAAGGAGTTGAGCTGCGGATTGAGCGTGGTGTTGGGGCTGTTGGTGGTCTGGCGGCTGTTGTTCCACGCCACCTGCACGCTGCCGCCGGTGGGGAAGGCCTGGGAGAAGCCCATGTTGCCGACGATGGTGTTCTGGTGGATGACGGGGACGCCGTAGATGGTGCGGTTGGGAAGCAGTTGCGTGGTGTGATCCACGGAGCCGGTGGCGGAGATCATCGGATCGTAATTGGAGACGCTGGTGCCAGTGCCCAGCGTGGAGGTGACC
>JBAVMZ010000468.1:0-8125 GCA_049690595.1 Occallatibacter sp.
ATGGTATGCACGCTGACCACCTCGCCTGCCGCGCGCGCCGCTGCCGCGCCCGCATCGACGGCCGCACGCACCGAGCCCACATCGCCCTGCACGAAGACCGAGCAGAGACCGCTGCCGATCTTGTTCCAGCCCACAAACTCGACGCTCGCCGCTTTCAGCATCGCGTCCGTCGCCTGCACCAGGGCCACCAGGCCCCTGGTTTCGATCATTCCAATCGCTTCGTTGGCCATTTCTGTTCTCCGATACTGCTTCGCTGCCGGCGACGGTTATTTCAACATGCTCTCGACGAGCGCATCGTGGGGACGCGCGATGACGTGCGACGCGACCAGTTCGCCCACCGACTTGGCCGCGGCCGCGCCCGCATCCACAGCCGCGCGCACCGATCCCACATCGCCGCGGACGATGGCGGTGACAAAGCCGCCGCCGATCTGCACCGTCTTCACCAGTTCCACGCTGGCCGCCTTGACCATCGCGTCGCACGCCTCGACCAGACCGACGAGGCCCTTCGTTTCAATCAAACCAATTGCCTGACTCATGGGTTTCCTCTCGTCTACTTTCCGGCCGCGGCTTTGGAGGCGGCGGGCTTCTTCTCCTGCTGAACAAAGGAGGGCAGGTCGTCGTGCGGGCGCGAAATCACCTGCACACTGACGACATCGCCCACGCGGGCCGCCGCTTCCGCGCCCGCATCGGTGGCGGCCTTGACGGCGGCCACGTCGCCCTCGACGAATGCGGTGACCAGTCCCGAGCCAACGGACTGCCAGCCGGCAAAGCTCACGTTTGCGGATTTGAGCATGGCGTCGGTTGCCTCGAACAAGGCCACCAGCCCTTTGGTCTCGATCATTCCAAGCGCCTGTTTCATCGCTTCCTCTCTTCTCCCTGGGGTTACTTGAACAGCTCGATATCCTGGGTCAGGTGCAGGCCGCAGGCATTCGCCTCGTCGGTGTCCATGTGGACGTTGAGGCGGGATTTCGGGTCGATGCGGACGTGCACGTTGTTGAAGGTCACGCCCGCCGCTCCGCCGATGCGCAGCTTCATGCGGTCGCCTTTGGCGACGCCGAAGTACTTGGCTTCGCCGGGACTCATGTGGACGTGGATGGCCGCGCGAATCACGCCCTTCTTCAGCTCGACAACTCCACCAGGGCCGACGATCACCGCGCCGGGCGTGCCCTCGATGTCGCCGGAAAGTCGCACCGGAAGGTCCTTGAAGCCGAGCATGATGCCGTCGGTGAAGGCCAGCTCCACCTGCGACTCCTTGCGCATCGGTCCAAGGATGCGAAGGTTCGAGATGATGCGGCCGCGCGGGCCGACGATCGTCACCGTCTCTTTTGCTGCGAAGTTGCCCTCCTGGTAGAGCGGGCGGTCGAAGGTCAGCTCCGTGTCAGGCCCGAAGAGAATGTCCATGTCTTCGCGGCAGACGTGCATATGGCGCGACGAAGTCTGCACGCTCAGCACCGGAGCGGCCGTGCCCTGGCCGCGGCCCAGATACTCGAGCGCCACCTGCCGGACAATTTGCTCCACCATCGATCGGTCAATCACGGATGCACTCATAAGCATTCCTGCAAGCTACTTGTGAATCGCCGCGGCCTCGACCACGGCAGCCGTCTCGCGCGCCACAATCAGTTCTTCGTTGGCCGGTACGACGAAGACGCGCACCCGGGCGCCCGCGGCCGAAATTTCGCCGCCGCCCTTCAAGGCGCGGTTGCGCTCCTCGTCCACGCGGATGCCGAACTCGCCTGCGCCGGCCAGCACCGCGCTGCGAATCTCCGCGCTGTTTTCGCCGATGCCGCCCGAGAAAGTGAGGACGTCCACGCCGCGCAGCTCATAAAGAAACGCGCCCACGTAGTGCCGCACCGAGCGGACGAAGAGATCGAGCGCGAGGCGCGAGCGCCGGTCGCCGGCCGCGGCTGCATCGGCCAGATCGCGCACGTCGCCACTCTTGCCGCTCACGCCGGCAAGGCCCGACTGCGAGCCCAGCAACGCGGCCATCGCGTCCGGCCCCAGCCCGAGCTTCTTCATCATGTACAGTACGGCGAAGACGTCGATGTCGCCCACGCGGTTGTTCTGCGGCAGCCCCGACTGCGGCGAGGCGCCCATGCTTACGTCGATGCCCACGCCGTCGCGAAAGGCCGCCACGCTGGAGCTGCCGCCCAGGTGACAGGAGATGTGCCGCAACGTGCTGGCGCCCAGTTGCTTGCGGATGTTTTCGCTGGCCGCGCGGTGGCTGGCTCCGTGGAAGCCGTAGCGCCGGATGCCGTGCAGCGTGCGCCACTCGTAGGGGACGGCGTAGGTTGTGGCCGCCTCGTCCATCGCGCGCCATGTGCCCGTCTCGATCACGGCCACCAGGGGCACCCCGGGCATCTCCGCTCGGAAGGCCTCCATGGCGGCGATGTACGGCGGATTGTGCGCCGGGGCCAGGAAAACGAACTCGCGCATCGCATCGAGGAACGCATCGTCCACAATCTGCGGCGCGGTGTGCGGGCCGGCATGAACCGCCTTGAAGCCGACGGCGTCAATCTCGCCAAGGTTTTTCAGCGGCTTCCCCGGGCCGGCAATCGCCTGGATGCACTTGCGGATCGCCGCCGGGTAATCGACGCACTCGCCGCCGGACTGGCCGATGCGCTCGACCCGTCCCTCGGCCAGAACCGTCTCCGCGGGCATCTCAAGGACGCGGAACTTGAACGAGGTGCTGCCGATATTCGGGATTAGACATTTCATCTGTGAATCTTCTTGAATGAAATTGAATCATAATGTACATTTCTTTTCGAGGTCAACGTATTTTTCTGGAGACTTCTGGAGTCGAAGCGAAGATGGCGGCTGGGAATCAGGTGGCGCGAGTGCAGGGGGCGGCCGGCTCGGACTCGACGGCCCGGCTGGAGGAGCTTGGCATCGTCGGGGCCGGCGGCGGAGGCTTCCCCACGGCCGTCAAGTTCAACGCGCGGGTGGGCACGGTGATTGCCAACGCCGCCGAGTGCGAGCCGCTGCTGCACAAGGACAAGGAGCTGCTGCATCACCACGCCGCGCCGTTCCTGACCGGCATGACGCGCGCCATGGAGATGGTGGGCGCCCGCGACGGCGCCATCGGCATCAAGGAGAAGTACCTCGAACTGATTGACACGCTGCGCGAACAAGCGCCGGCTGCGATCCGCGTGGTTCCCCTGCCCGATGTCTACCCGGCCGGCGACGAGTTCATCCTGGTGCACATGGTTACGGGGCGGGTGATTCCTCCCGGCGGCCTGCCAAAGGACGTGGACGTGGCCGTGGCCAACGTGGAAACCCTGATGAACATTGGCCTGGACCGACCGGTGACGCACAAGTACCTGACCGTGGCCGGCGCGGTGAAGACGCCGGTGACGCTGCGCGTTCCGGTGGGGATTACGCTGGGCGAGGTGATCGACGCGGCTGGCGGCGCCACGGTGGACGAGATCGGCGTGCTGCGGGGCGGGGTGATGATGGCGCGGCCGGCGGCGAGCCTGGACGAGCCGGTGACCAAGACCACCGGCGGCATTGTGGTGCTGCCCGCCACGCACAAGCTCATCCAGCGGCATAACGCGCCGGCGATCCAGATCCGCCGTATCGGCCGCTCGGCCTGCGACCAATGCCGCTTCTGCACCGAGTTCTGCCCGCGCTTCCTGCTCGGCCACCCGATTGAGCCGCACCGCGCCATGCAGTCGCTCGGGTTCGACGGCGGGGCCAGCGCGATGGTGGCCACGCTCTACTGCTGCGAGTGCAACCTGTGCACGATGTACGCCTGCCCGGAGGACCTGGACCCGAAGAGCGTCTGCGTGCAGGCCAAGCCGCTGGCGCGCGAGCGCAACCTGGTCTTCAAGGGCGATCCTGCGGCGATTACGCCGCATCCGATGGCCGAGTACCGCCGCGTTCCCATGCGCCGGCTGATTGCGCGGCTCGGCCTGGGCGAGTTCTCGAATGTGGGCCCGCTGGTTGAGCACGACTTCCGCCCCAGCCGGGTGAAGATCCTGCTGAAGCAACATGCCGGCGCGCCCTCAGCGCCCGTGGTCCGGAGCGGCGACCGCGTCCGTGTGGGCGACCTGGTGGCCGCGCCCGAGCCGGGCAAGCTGGGCGCACGCATCCACGCGACCATCGACGGCATGGTCACTCTGACCCCGGACGCTGTGGTCATAACAGCCTGAGAGAACCAAGGGAAGGAGCCGGACATCGTGGCCGACAACAGCTCGATCGGACTTATCGAACTCTCCAGCGTGGCCCAGGGATACGTGGTGGAGGATGTGATGCTGAAGGCCGCCTCCATCCGCCTGCTGCTGGCGCGCAGCATCTGCTCGGGGAAGTTTCTGATCGCCGTTTCCGGGGACGTGACCAGCGTGGAGGCGGCGGTGCTGGCCGGTGCGGCGGCGGCGGGGCCCACACTCATCGAGCGGCGGCTGATTCCGCGCGTCAGTCCTTCGGTGCTGTCGGCCATCGCCAACGCGGTCGACTTCGAGCCGAGCCAGTTGCGGGCCATCGGCGTGATCGAGACCTTCTCGGCGGCCAGCATAATCGAGGTGGCCGACGCCGCCATCAAGTGCGCCAACGTGACGCTGCTGCGCATCCACCTGGCGATGGCGCTGGGCGGCAAGGGCTTTCTGCTGATGACCGGCGACGTATCGAGCGTGCAGGCGGCGGTGGCCACCGCGTCGAAGATCGCCGCCGAGGAAGGCATGCTGGTGGGCCGCGGCGTCATTCCGGCGCCTTCGCCGGAGCTGTTCCGGGACTACATTTGAGCCGGAGTCCTCCCAAGGGACGCAGGCGCGCTACGCTGATGACATGACCCTGCCCGCTCCGCGTCCGCTGCGCATTGTGCTGCCCGGCGGCAGCGGCCTGCTCGGCCAACTTCTGGCGACGCATCTGCAGGAGCGGGGCCACCGCGTGACCGTGCTGACCCGCTCGCCGTACACCGCGCCCTGGACCACCGTCCACTGGGACGGAGAGACGCCGGGGCCGTGGGTGGAGACGCTGGAATGCGCGGACGCCTGCATCAACCTGGCCGGCCGCAGCGTGAACTGCCGCTACACGCCGGAACACCGCCGCGAGATCTACGAGTCGCGCATCCAGACCACGCGCGTGCTGGGCGAGGTTATCGGCGCCATGCCGTTCCCTCCGCGCGCGTGGCTGAACGCCTCGACGGCCACCATCTACCGGCATGCGCTCGACCGCCCGATGGACGAAGCGACGGGCGAGTTGGGCGGCAACGAGCTGATCGCGCCGCGCCGCCACGCGCCCGCCACGTGGGATTTCTCCTCGACGGTCGCCCGCGAATGGGAGGCCGCCTTCTTTGCGGCGCACACGCCCGAGACGCGCAAGGTGGCGCTGCGCACAGGGATTGTCTGCGCGCCAGAGCCGGGGAGCGCTTTTGGGATTCTGTCGCGACTGGTACGGATGGGGCTGGGCGGCACGCAGGGCAACGGCCGCCAGTTCGTCTCCTGGATTCACGCGCTCGACTTTGTCCGCGCGGTGGAGTTCCTGCTGGAACGCGAGGACCTGGAGGGGCCGGTGAACGTGACCGCGCCGGAGCCGTTGCCGAACCGCCAGTTCATGGATGGGCTGCGCTGGGCGTGGGAGATTCCGAACGGAGTGCCCGCGCCCGCCCCGCTGATCGAACTCGCCGCCGCGCTCTTCGGCACCGAGTCCGAGCTGGTGCTCAAGAGCCGGCGCGTTGTGCCGGCGCGGCTGCTCCAGGCCGGCTTCGCTTTCGAGTTTCCCGCCTGGCCCGAAGCCGCCGAAGACCTGGTGCGGCAATGGCGGGAGCAGTCGCGTTGATTCCGCGCCGCAAAAAAGGAATCGACGACGACGATCGTGACAGCCTGTGGTAAGAGGCCAGATTGCCGAAAAATGCCCCTCAGGGGCTAAAGCCCACCGTTTCCTATCAAGCATCTGCGGCACGGCTGAAGCCGTGCCCTGACACATTTTTCGTGCCGTACCTCGGGTTTTTCCGCAGCCTCTGAAGTCGTGCCCTGGAACTTCGTGCCCTTGAAACGAGTTATTCGGCGGCCTCTGAAGTCGTGCCCTTTCAAGACCCGACTTTCACTGCGGGCTGGTAAACCCCGAAGCGACCGCGGCAGACGCGGCCTCCGGCTACTTTTCGGCCGGCGTGATGTCGTTGACCGGCAGGTCCCAATGGCCGAGCAGGATCTCGAAGCGCCGCACCTCTTCCCGCTTGTAGGTCTCCTTGTCGGGCCAGAGCTCGTCAATGAAGCGTTGCTCGTCGGGATTCGCGGTGGTGCCCACGGTCGAGTTCTTGTAGCGGATGGTCACGCGATAGTCCCAGCGCCCGTCCTCGGTGGTGTGCAGGGTGGGCTGCTCGATCTTCACTGAGAGGATGCGGCCGGTGGATTCGATCCGCTTGAGCAGCGGGTAGTGGTTCTTGAGGAAGAGCGCCAGGAACTCGGCCTGATGGCCCCACTGGCACTTGTAGTAGTACTCGACGGTGTACGGCTTGTCGGTGCCTCCTTGTGGCGGGGCGCCCTGCGCCACGAGCGGCGCGGAGAGGCAGAGGGCAAAGGCAAGGGCAGCGAAAGCGGCAAGAATCCGGCGCATGGGGCCTCCTGAGGCGGTTTGCGCCATTGTACCCCGAACCGCGCTACCGGCCCGCCGCCATCGTCCCGCGCCGCCGCTCTCACCGCTCCGCTGCCGGCGGAGGCACGGGCGGCCTGTGTTTGGCGCGCAGAAAGGCGACCAGCTCGGCCACCTGCTCGTCGGTCAGCGATTCGCCGAAGGGCGGCATCTTTTGCCCACCGTTCAGAATCTGCTTGGCGATCCGCTCCGGCGGCCACACCTTGTCCTTGCGGATATCGGTCAGCGGCGGACCCTTCTTGCCGCCAATGCCGGCCTCGCCGTGGCAGTGTCCGCAATCCTGCGCGCGGAAGAGCGCCGCTCCGGCCTCCTCGGCGGCCTTCTGCTTGTCGCCGGCGCGCAGGGGCAAAGCGGCCAGACAGGCCAGCGCCAGCACGCCTCCAAAAGCAATCGTCTTCGCAGCTTCCACAAGGCCGATTTTCTCACGCGGCCTCCGCCGACCGGGTCCATCGTTGGTTGGGGAAGGCGCGGCGCGCGGTGTACTCTGCGGACGGGTCCGGTAAGGGATCGGGAGGGGCGATGAACGCGGCACAGTCGGCTGGCGAACTACGGCGGGAGCTGGGCGAGCGGGCGCGGGAGTGGGCGCGCGGCCGCGAGCACGTCGAGAGTTACGGCTCGCCGCCGGTCATCGTCTTCGCGCCCGAAGGCGACCGCCACGGCAACTTCTTCGACCCGGCCTATCGCGCGATCCTGGCTCGTCCCGAGTGGCTGCGGCGCTTCGACAAGATTCACGCGCAGGGGCGGGCACTGCCCCGCGCGGAGCGGCGCTGGCGCGAGCTCGACTCGTCGATGAGCTCCGACGCCCTGCTGATGAACATCTTCTGCACGCCGGCGGTTGCGGAGTCGGCGGCAATCCGGCTGGCGCTTGGCGTGGACGCGGCAGCCGAGCCCGAGTTCGGCTGGAAGGCGCGCGTGCCGCTGGCGAACGGCCGCTTCGACCGCACCGAGGTGGACCTGCGCTGGGGCGGCCTCCTGGGCGAAGCCAAGCTCACCGAGAGCGACTTCCAGACCCGCTCGGCTGCGATCGTCGAAGGCTACCGCGACTTCGAGGAGGTCTTCGAGCGCGAGTTGCTGCCTCGGGTCGAATTGCGCGCCGCGCGCCGGCGCAGCGGCACAGAGTTTGCCGAGGAGTTCACGCAGGAGTGGGAAGCCGGCGGCGGACCGGAGGACGAGGAGGCCGGCAGGCTATGGCGCGAGTCGCTTGCAGAACAGGCCTGGCTCCAGTCGCCCGCCGAGCCCGGCTACGCGCACTCGCAGCTCATCCGCAACGTGCTCGCCGCCCACGCCAGCGGCGCCAGCTTTGCGGTCTTCCTCGACGAGCGCCGACCGGAGTTGCGCGAGGCGTGGTTCACGGTGATGGCGGCGGTGCGCCCCGCGGCGCTGCGGACGCGGCTGAAGATGATGACCTGGCAGGAGCTGGCCGCACTGCTGCCGGACGAGTTACAGGTGTTTCTCGCGGAGAAGTATGGAATCCGCGCGGCGTGACAAGTTCAGATTGCCACGGTGAAGGTCCAATTTGATGAAGCGCATCCCTCTGGGG
>JBAVMZ010000469.1:0-5617 GCA_049690595.1 Occallatibacter sp.
GCCCGAGGCCGTCATCGTGGACTCGTGGCTCCCGGATCTGGACCTGGCCGAGTTCCTGCGCGACTTCCACACCGACTATCCGGAGGTGGACGTCGTAACGGCGGGCGGCTCCGGCGCGGGCGAAAGCCCCCGCGGGCCCTACCGGCAGGAGCTGCTCTACGCCCTGCGCCGTTCGCAGGACACCGACACGGTGGCGTGGAACGCGGCCCTGCCGCTGAACCGGACCGTGGCGGGAGTCGATCCGCACCATGCCAACCCCTGGCCCCCGGCGCTGCCTCCCCAGGGCGGCGGCGCCTTGCCTGTAGCACCGGAGTTCCCGCAGGCGGCGCCCGCCGCCCCGCCCCGCCCTGTCGAGGAGCGCGCCGCGGCTCAGTCCGAAACCGCCGTGAGGGAGCGGCTTCCCGAGCTGATCGGCAACGCTGCCTGCATGCTCGAAGTGAGCCGCCGCATCCGGCTGGTTGCGCCCCGCTCGACCCCGGTGCTTATCGAGGGGCCGACCGGCTCGGGCAAGGAGCTGGTGGCCGAGGCGCTGCACCGTCTTTCAGCGCGCAGCCGCAAGCCCTTTGTCGCCATCAATTGCGCCGCCATCCCCGAGGCTCTGCTCGAAGCCGAACTCTTCGGCCACACCCGCGGGGCCTTTACCGGCGCCGTACACGGACGCACCGGCCGCATCGAGGCTGCCGACGGCGGCACGCTCTTCCTGGACGAGATCGGCGAGATGCCGCTCGCATTGCAGTCGAAGCTCCTGCGCTTCGTCGAGTGCGGCGAGCTGCAGCGGGTGGGCGACAACGAGACGGTGAAGGTGGACGTTCGCATCGTGGCCGCCACCCACCGGCCGCTGGCCCAGCACACCCAGACGGGCGCCTTCCGCTCCGACCTTTACTACCGGCTGGCGGTTTTCCTGATCCGCACGCCGTCGCTCGGCGAACATCTGGAAGACCTGCCGCTGCTGGTCGAGCACTTCCTCGAGACAATGGGCCGCGAAGCCCCGGTGAAGCGCATCGATCCGGCCGCCCTGGCCAAGCTCGGCGGTCACCTCTGGCCGGGTAATGTCCGCGAGCTCGAGCACGTGCTGGAGCGGGCCGCGATCCTGGCCGGCGACGAGCGAGTGCTGACGGCGCGCGAGATCGACTTCGGCCTGATGGTGAACTGAACCGGGCCGGGACGGCTCACGACAGCGATTCTGGGAACCGGCCCATCCTGGAAGCGCCCGCTCTGGCCCCCGGGTTGCATCCTCTGACCGCGAGGGGGAATCCGCGATGCAGGTAGAGACCCGGCTCAGCGATCAGATCGCCCGCTATCTCGATCTCTCGGTGAGCCAGACCAAGCTGACCGCGGCCAATATGGCCAACATCGACACGCCCGGCTACCGGGCCGTGGGGATGGACTTCACGGCCGAGATGCGACGCGCCCTGGCCGACGTGGACGCGGGCCCGGTCGCCCATCCGCTCGAACTCGCGCCCGAGGATGGGCTGGTGGCCCGGCCTGACGGCAACAACGTCTCGATGGACCGCGAAGGCCTGACGATGGCCGAGGCGCAGTTGAAGTTCCGCACCGGCGTGGCGCTGCTGCGCATGGAAAACCAGCGTGTGATGGACGCCATCCACGCCGACGGCAAGTAGCCCCTGCACGCTGGATCGGCGTGGGCCGGACGCTCGGGCTCGCTCAACCGCGATTGTGGGACTGGGGACAGGGGTATGCCGGAGCGAACCGGCGTGAAGATGGAGCGGGCTTTCAAGAAGGAGAGGGAGATGAATCTCTTTGCCATGATGGAGACTTCGGGCGGGGCGATGCAGGCCGAGCGGATGCGGGCCGAAGTGGTCGCCGCCAACATGGCCAATGCCGAGACGACGCGCACGGCCGCGGGCGGTCCGTATCGCCGTCAGCACGTGGTCTTCGCCGCCAGGCCCAATCCGCCTGGCTTTGCCGACTCGTTCGCGGCGGCCGGGACGGAGAGCGGCACGAGCACAACGGCCGCCAGCCTGAACACGGCACTTGGTTCGGGCGGAGCCGGCATCTCCGGAGGTGGAATGGCCCCGGCCTCCTCGGTGGCGCCCGGCGTTCAGATCGCCGCGGTTGTCGAAGACGGCGGGGCGCCGCTCAAGCGCTACGACCCCGGCCACCCCGACGCGGGAGCCGATGGATATGTCGCATACCCGGACATTAATCCCCTCACAGAGATGGTGGACCTGATGGGAGCAACCCGTGCATATGGTCTGAACAGTTCCGCCGTACAGGCCGAGAAGGGCATGATCTCCTCGGCACTGGAGATTGCCAAGGCCTGAGCGGGCTGGCGGGGCGGGTTTTTGGGGGAGAGGCAAATGAGCGTGCTCAATGCGATCGCGTCCACGCTGCCGGCGATAGCTGGCAAGGACACGTCGTTGCAACCTGCGGCCGGCGCGGCGCCGGCGCCCTTCAGCGGACTGCTCACCGACGCGGTGGGCCAGGTGAACCGGCTGGAGGAATCCGCGCGGACCGCCGTCGACGGCATGATGACCGGCTCAGGCGTCGATGTCCACACGGCGATGATCGCCGCCGAGAAGGCGCAGATGGGCTTCGAGATGGCGCTGGCCGTGCGCAACAAGGCGATCCAGGCCTACCAGCAGGTGATGGGCATGCAGTTCTGAAGCGGGCGAACGAGCGGCGGCACAGCGGACAGGCCGGGCGGCGGATGAGCCTGGCGCGGGCAGGGGACGGAGCGGCGGCAAACGCGGACGATGGCCACTCAGGCACAACTGGAGAAGGTTCTTCCCGAGACCGGCCTGCAGGCGCGGGTCACCGACCGCTTCGCCGGGCTGATGGGCCGGGGCCGGGTGGTCTGGGCCGGGATGCAGCCCCGGCAGCGCGTCTGGGCTGTCGCCGCGGCCCTGCTTCTGGCCGGGCTGGCCGGCTGGCTGGGGTGGTATGGACTGCGCACCGACTGGCGCGTTCTCTACTCCAACCTCGACCCCGAGGACGCCCGCCAGGCCGCGCAGGTGCTCACCCAGGCGCAGATTCCCTTCCGCACGGCCGAGGGCGGCGCCGGTCTCGAGGTTCCCGCCCCGCAACTGGACAAGGCCCGGCTGGCGACCGCATCGAAGGGCGGTCTGCGTAGCGGGCGGCTCGGCTTCGAGCTCTTCGACAGGCCGAACTGGGTGGGCTCGGAGTTCGACGAGCGGGTCAACTACCAGCGGGCTCTGGAAGGAGAGCTCGAAAAGACGGTGGGCTCGCTGGCCGATGTCGAGTCGGCGCGGGTGCACCTGGTGATGCCGCACGACTCGCTCTTCCGCGATCAGGAGCGGCCTGCCAAGGCATCGGTGGTGCTGAAACTGCGCCACCGCACGCTGGCCGAAGGCGAGCCTGAGGCCATCCGCAACCTGGTGGCCTCGGCCGTCGACGGGCTCGCCGCCGACCGCGTTGCCCTGGTCGACGCAGCCGGCCACCTGCCGCTGGGTCCGAAGACCGCCGAGGCCGAGCGTCTGAGCGCCGAAGAGGCTCTGGAGCAGAAGCTAATCGCCACCCTGGAACCCGTGACCGGGCCGGGGAATGTGCGCGCTTCGGTGACGCTGGACTACGACCCGGCAGCCAGCGAGGAGACCCGCGAGAGCTACGACCCGGAGCAGACGGTGACGCTCTCGATGCAGCGGACCGAGCAGAGCTCCGGCCCGCAGACGGTTCCGGCCGGGGTGCCCGGCACGGCCTCGAATGCTCCCAATTCCCAGTCGCTGCCGGTTTACCCGCAGTTGACCACCCAGCCGCAGACGGCCCGCACCGAGTCGGGGACCTACGGCGCCTCGAAGACGGTGCGCCACGTGGTGGAGAACCCGGGCCGCGTGCGCCGTCTGACGGCGGCCATCGTGGTCAACGACCGGATGACGCAGCCGGCCGCTCGGGGCAAGGCGGCAATCTGGCAGCCGCGCCCGGCCGAGGAGCTGCGCCACCTGACCGCGCTGGCCCAGGCCGCGGTGGGCTTTGACTCGGTGCGCGGCGATCTGGTGACGGTCGAGGACCTGGCCTTCGAGGAAAACCGCACGGCGCAGCCCATCACGCTCTCCGGTCAGGTGCTGGCCACGGCCGAGCAGTCGCCGGTGCTGGTCAAGTACCTGGCTCTGGTCGCGGGGCTTCTGATTGTGGTCGCCTTTGGCGTGCGCCCGGCCCTGCGCCGCGCCCAGGCCGTACCGACCGGGAAGGAGCTGGCCAAGGGCGCGGAGGCCAAGGAGATTGCGGCACACGCCGAGGGTGTGGCGCAGCCCGCGCTCGAGCCCCCGGCCCCAGACCCCGAGCGCACCCGGATGCAGGAGATCTTCGATCAGGTGAGCGGCCACCTGAAGCGTGAGCCGGCGCAGAGCTCGCGCCTGCTGCAGAGCTGGATCCACTCCGAATGACCTGGGCATCCGGGGCGACGAAGGCGGGGAAGTGGCAACCGGAGAGAGACGAGGGGACAGCAGGCTGGGAGAAAGAAGAAGGCAGAGTGGCAGGCTGGGAGAGCGGTACACGCGAGACAGCGGAGAGAATGGGCCGGGAAACAGCAGTTGAGGCAAGAGCGAGGAGCGGGAGTTGGCCGAACAACTGAACCAGAACGGGGAGCAGCGCAAACGCCTTTCGGCGAACCTCAGCGGCGTGCGCAAGGCGGCGATCCTGCTGGTGGCCGTGGGCGAGGAGCTGGCCAAGGAGATCCTGCGCGCCCTGCCCGAGGTGGATGTGCAGCGCCTGACCGAGGAACTGGCCGATCTGCGGGGCATCACGCCGGAACTCTCGGCCGAGGTTCTGGAGGAGTTCTGGGAGCTGCTCGAGACGCAGAATTTCATGATCCACGGCGGCCTGGACTACGCCAGCCGGCTGCTGGTGGAGACCTTCGGCAAGGAGCGCGCCGACGACCTGCTGATGTTGGTCCGGCGCTCCCAGGAGGCGGCGCAGGGCAACCTGGCCAAGCTGCAGCGCACCGACCCGCAGCAACTGGGCAAGCTGCTGGACTCCGAGCATCCGCAGACGATCGCGCTGGTGCTGGCCCACCTGGATCCGCGCCGCGCCTCGCAGGTGCTCGACAGCCTGAGCGAGGAGCACAAGGTGCTGAGCGTGCAGCGGCTGGCCGAGATGCGCCAGTTCTCGCCCGAGATGGCGCAGAAGGTGGCGCACATCTTGCACCGGCGCCTCGAGAGCGTGGGCGACACGGCGCGCAAGAGCTACTCCGGCTTCAAGGCGGTGGCCGACCTGCTGAACCGGCTGAACGCCGAGGAGTCGAAGAAGATTCTCGAGACCATCGAGGACGGTCAGCCCGAGCTGGCGCTCAGCATCCGCAACCTGATGTTCACCTTCGAGGATCTGGTGACGGTTCCCCCGGCGACGATCCGGGAGATCGTCTCGGGCGTCGACAAGCGGCAACTGGCGCTGGCGCTGCGCGGAGCCAAGGACGAGTTGCGGGCGCAGATCTTCAAGTCGATGAGCTCGCGCGCCGTCGAGATGCTTAAGGAGGACATGGAGGTTCTGGGCCCGGTGCGCTCGCGCGAGGTGGCGCAGGCGCAGCAGGAGATTCTCAACCTGGCCCGCCGGCTGGAGGCCGAGGGCAAGGTGGTGCTGAAGCTCGAAACCGGCGACGAGATGCTGGCCTGAGCAGCGGCGTTTCTGCGGTGCAGGGAGG
>JBAVMZ010000470.1:0-5842 GCA_049690595.1 Occallatibacter sp.
GGCTTGGTGCATGCGCTGCGTCCGGGCCGCGCCGTGGTGACGGCGGAGCTCGGCGGCGTCCGCGACAGCGTCACAGTGCAGGTCTACTCCAGGGAGACGGCGCCGGCCGGGTACCGGCGGGTGGCGGAGTAGGGCAGGCTGGAACGGGATCGCGGCCGCTTTCGACGAGCCAGGTAGACGCTTACCGTTTACCGTTTGACGTGTTACGATAAGCATGCAACATGATCCAGTCCTTCGCCGACGCAGAGACCGAAGAAGTCTTCCTGACTGGCAGGAGCCGGCGATGGGTGGGGATTGCGCGGGTGGCGGCGCGGCGATTGCAGGCGCTGGATTTTGCCAGTGCACTGGAGGATCTGGCCAGTCCCCCGGGCAATCGGCTGGAGAAGCTGAAGGGCGACCGCGAGGGCTGGTGGAGCCTCCGCATCAACGACCAGTACCGGATCTGCTTCCGCTGGGATGGGAAGGACGTCTGGGAAGCAGGAATTGTTGACTATCACTAACAGGAGCGGCGATGAGCGTAGCGCGCAAGCCGGAGCAGAAGGGGGTGGCTATCCACCCCGGGGAGTTCCTGCGTGAGGATTTTCTTGTTCCGCTGGGACTTTCGGCCAATGCATTGGCCCTTGCCTTGCGAGTGCCTGTAACACGGATCTCCGAGATCGTGCGCGAGCGGCGCGGGATTACCGCCGACACGGCGCTGCGGCTGGCGCGCTACTTCGGTACCACGCCGGATTTTTGGATGAAGATGCAGATGTCCTTCGACCTGGCGATGGCGAGCCAGGAGGTGATTGAACGCATTGAGGTGGAGGTCTTTCCCGCCCCCCGCACGGAGAGCGGAGAGCTGAAAGGAAGACGGATCGCCTGACGGCGTCCGGCAGCAACGGGGGCCGGGCATGGATTTCGAGTGAAGCAGCGGTCCCGGGAGTTGGGGACCGAACGCCCAGAGAAGCGGGGCCGCGGGAAGGCGGCCCGGGAATAACGATGCCCACGACGACCAACAAAGACTATTACGCCCTGCTCGGCGTGAAGAAGACCGCCACGGCCGAGGAGATCCGCAAGGCCTTCCGCAAGATGGCCCGGCGCTACCACCCGGACGTGAACCCGGGCGACAAGCGCGCCGAGGAGAAGTTCAAGGAGATCTCCGAGGCCAACGACGTGCTGAGCGACGAGAAGAAGCGGAAGATCTACGACCAGCTGGGATTCTACTCGGACCAGATCGACCCGGCGCAGGCCGAGGCCTATGCGCGGCAGCAGGGCGCCGGAGGAGGTCCGGTGGACTTCGGCGGCTTCGACTTCTCGGGCTTCGGGGGCGGGGGGCGCGGCGAGCCAGGCGCGGGACCGGCCGCGGGTCAGGCGGCTGGACAGGCCTCCTGGGGCGGCTTCAAGGACATCTTCAGCGGCATCTTCAACGGCGCGCAGACGCAGCGGCCGCGCGGGCCGCAGCCGGGCACCGATCTCGAGTACCAGGCGACAGTCGATTTCTGGGCGGCGATTCGAGGCGGTCAGGCGCGATTGCAGATTCACCGCCAGGAGAGCTGCCCCACCTGCCACGGGATGACGCAGAGCGGCGTCACGCAATGCCCGGAGTGCAACGGCACGGGCCAGGTGACGCAAATGGGCGGGCGGATGAAGTTCAACATCGGCTGTCCGCGTTGCGGCGGGACGGGCCGGGCGGCCAGCACCTGCTCCACCTGCCACGGCGAGGGCACGGTGCACCGCTCCGAGATGGTCGAGTTCCGCATCAAGGCGGGCACCCGCGACGGCCAGCGCATCCGCCTGCAAGCGAAGGGCAATGCCGGGGTCAACGGCGGCCAGCCGGGCGATCTCTTCCTGATTGTGCGCACGGGAACGCACCCGGTCTTTGAGCGGGTGGGCGACGATATCCAAATCAAGGTGCCGGTGACGGTGCCGGAGGCCACGCTGGGAGCCAAGGTGGACGTGCCCACCATCGACGGCCGCACGCAGTTAAAGATTCCCCCCGGCACGCAGAGCGGGCAGAAGCTGAGAATGCGCGAGCGGGGAGTGGAGAACGCGCAGAACCCGGGCCAGCGCGGCGACCAGATTGTGACCGTCGAGGTGGTCGTGCCGCATCTCCAGGACGAGCGCAGCCGCGAGATCATGCGCGAGCTGGCCAAGCTGAACCCGCAGGATCCGCGGGTGACGCTGTTTGATAAGCTGTGAGCGCGGAACGGGGATGGCGCTTTGGTATCCGGCATCTTTGAATGGGACGATGAGAAGGCTGAGGTCAACCTGCGCAAGCACGGCGTCAGCTTTCCCGAGGGTGCAACGGTCTTTGAGGACCCGTTCCTCCAGATCGAGGCGGATGCCCTGCATTCTGTGGACGAACCGCGTGCCTTCGCGACTGGCTTCTCGGCAGCGAGCAGGGTATTGTTGGTGGTGTACACGGAACGCAGGGAACGCATTCGGCTGATCAGCGCACGCAAGGCGACTCTGGTGGAAAGGAGGAAGTATGAATCCCAGTTTGAATAGGATCGGCGCCAGCGGCCAAGATGGGAAAGTCTCCTCCGCGGCCGGTGGGTCTCCTATCCTCCGCGGGGCATTTGTCCACCGCGCGGGCGAGGTTGCCGAGGACGAGCGCCGGGCCGCCGACTTCTGGCAGGCGTGCGGATTCACGGTGGAAGGACTCGAAGACCCTGCGGAACGTTCTTCGCGGCAGCCGGATTTTCGCTTGCATCGCAAAGGCAATCCCTGGGCCTATTGCGAAGTGAAGACAGTCTGGCGGCACAGCTGGGCAGTGCGCGTTCTGCACGAGGATCGGGTGCTGGAAGAGCGCGTGGAAGTCAGCGAAAAGCCAGTGCACGAGAGGTTGAGCGGCGATCTGGTGACGGCGATCCGCCAGTTGCGCTCCGGCAATCCGGATCATGCCCTGCTGAATATCGTCCTGCTGGTGAACCGCGACCCGGAGGCTTCGCTGAATGTCCTGGCGCGGTTGTTCTCGACGCCGGCGGAGCCGTCGGAACGAGGACTTGAGGCGCGCCGGGCCGCTCGACTGGCGGCCGAGATTCGGGGTTTTCGCCGCGACGTCGACCTTTGCCTCTGGATGGCGGAGCAGGCGGATGGACGGCTTGCGGCCGAAGGGTATTTCCTCTTCAATCCGAAGCTCCAGGAGCAAGCCAACGAGATCGCCGGCATGGGGAGCGCCAAACTCGTGGTTCTTCTGCCGGCGGCGTGACGACGAGAAAGACTGATGGCAAAACGCAAATCCAAGGGCGCGTACATGATCTCGGCGGTGGCCGAGATGTACGAGATTCATCCGCAGACGCTCCGCCTCTACGAGCGCGAAGGCCTTCTGAAGCCCTCGCGCTCGGAAGGCAACACGCGCTATTACACCGAAGAGGACCTGGAGCGGCTGGAGTTCATCCTGAACCTGGCCCGCGACCTCGGCGTCAACATCGCCGGAATCGCCATCATCCTGCAGATGCGCGAGCGCATGGAAGAGATGAATAGGCAGATGCAGAGCTTCGTGGAGTATGTGCGGACGGAGGTGCTGGCGCGCTTCCAGGCCGCCGCGCCCTCGACTCCCGGCGCCATTGTGCCGCTACGCAGAGCCGCCCCACCCAAGCCCGTCATCGTCGGCAAGACAGGGACCGCAAGGAAATAGCCTGAGAGAGTCCGGACCATGTGCGCTTCTTCAAAACCATCAAAAAAGACTACAGGCTCGACAACGCAGACGAGTTCGACCTCGCTGCCGATCTGAAGCGGGTTCGCGCACAGAATCGCAGTTGGATTCGCTACTGGAAGCATCTGGATGGAATCTCCGCCAGGCTCGGACCCAAGGCGTACGACTTCTTCCGCATCGGCAAAGAAGAGGAAGGCCTGCGTGATGCATATCTGCTGAGCTTGAATTTGGGCGACGCCATCGACCTTACGGAGTCGAGCTGCCGGCGCCTTCGGTTTGACCGAGAGCCAAGCATCGTCTCGCTGACCGCGCTCAACTATGAGAAGACCCGCCTTCACCAGTTCGTCTTTAAACTACCGCGCAAAGTCGTGATCGATATCCCCAGCAGTGACCCGCTTTTTCCCCGGCCGGGTGTGTCGTTTTGGACGGGTTTTCGCCTATGAGGCCCGAGCCGCCTCGCCGAAGTATCTGGCAGTCGAATGGCTTCTCGATAGCGGCGGGACGATCCTGGTCGA
This sequence comes from Occallatibacter sp., assembly GCA_049690595.1. Lineage (GTDB taxonomy): Bacteria > Acidobacteriota > Terriglobia > Terriglobales > Acidobacteriaceae > Telmatobacter. The sequence goes on from JBAVMZ010000470.1 coordinate 4,153, forward strand.
ATTCGAGAGGTTGATCTACCGCTGTAAGCGTGTCCGGTTGCCGTTGAAGGAAAAGCAGAATGGGAACGTATGATCTGGGTATCCAATCGGCAAAACCGGCCGCTCCATCGGAGAGCCGATTGTGGAGTACACTGTGGAGTGAGGTCCACAGTATGGCAACAGTCCAGGTCGTGCTCGATCCCAAACTCCTGAAGGCCGCCGACGAGGCCGCGCGCCGGCTGAAGAAGAACCGTTCCGCACTGGTCCGCGATGCCCTCAGCGCCTATTTGCACGCCCTCGAAATTCGTACGAAGGAAGAACAGGAACGTGCCGGATATGCCCGTATCCCCGAAGACCTGGAAGAGGCGCGCTTCTGGGAGGCGGAGGCGGTGTGGCCGAACGAGTAGCTCGCGGAGACGTCCGGATATATGCCTTTTCGCCTCCCGACAAGATTCGTCCGGTCCTCGTGCTGACGCGCCCTAGTTCCATTGCATTACTCAAAAATGTAACCGTAGCCAGCATTACATCGTCCATTCGAGGCGTCGAGTCCGAGATCGTCTTGACGGAGGCGGATGGCATGAAGGCTCCTTGCGCCGTGAACCTTCACAACTTGACCACGGTTTCCAAAGAGCGTCTCGGCCGTCGTCTGACCCAGTTGAGCGCCAGCCGGATGCGGGAAGTTTGCGCCGCGCTGCGCTTTGCCGTTGGATGCGACTCCATTGAGCATCTATTCTGAACTTGCATGTCCCTCGCATTTCTCATCCTGGCCGTCTTCGGCCTCGTCACGTCCACGGTCTTTGCCGGCATGGTGGTGTGGGCGGCGCCCGGCTATCTCTGCGAACGCCGCCGCGCCCTCGCCGCCGAGGCCGTCCGCCCCGGCTTCACCCCGCCGCTCTCGCTCTTGAAGCCCCTGCACGGCATGGAACCCGGCCTCGAAGCCTGGCTCGAAAGCTTCTTCCTCCAGGACTACCCGGAGTACGAAATTCTCTTCGCCGCCCGCGCCGCTGACGATGCCGGCCTGGCCCTCGCCCGCCAGGTCGCCGCGCGCCACCCCGCAATCCCCGCGCAATTCCTCGTCACCGCGGGGGAGCCCGACTACATCAACGCCAAGGTCGCCTCGCTCGAACTCATGGAGGCCCACGCCTCCCACGAAATCCTCGTCATCTCCGACTCCGACGTCCGCGTAACGCCCAACTATCTCCGCGCCGTGGCCATGCCCTTCGCCGACCCGCAAGTCGGCGGGATGTGCTGCCCGTACCGCGGCGTCGCGGCCGAGGGCGGTCTCTGGGCGCGCCTCGAGGCCGTCGGCATGAGCGTCGAGATGACCGCCGGCGTGCTGGTGGCGCGCAGGATGGAAGGGATGCAGTTCACGCTGGGGCCGACCATGGCCTTCCGCCGCGAGACCATTCGCAAAATGGGTGGCTTCCGCGTCACCGCCGACTACTGCGCCGACGACTTTGTCCTCGGCAACGAGACCCACATGCTGGGCGCGCGCGTCGAGCTCAGCCATCACGCCATCGATCACATGGTGATCAATTCGAGCTTCGCGGCCTCGATGAAGCACCAGGTGCGCTGGATGAAATCCACGCGCTTCTCGCGGCCGAAGGGCCACTTCGGCACCGCGCTCACTTTCTCCATGCCCTTCGGTCTTCTCGCCGTTGCCGCCGCCGCCGCGCTCGGCCACTGGGGCTGGGGCTTGGCCGCGCTCGGC
>JBAVMZ010000471.1:0-4440 GCA_049690595.1 Occallatibacter sp.
GAGAAACGCCTGCGCCAGTCCTCCGCCCACGAGATAAGAGAAGACGGAGAGAAGGAGAAAAACGGCCGGGCCGCCCCGCCGCGCCAGAAAGCGCGCAGACCAGACGGCCAGCAGCAATCCGGCCAGCGTGGCCAGCGCTCCGGTGAGCAGGAAGTTATGCGCCAGAGTGAAGGCGGGCTCGGCGCCTTGTGTCCACACGGTCCACGCGTGTCCGGGGCCGAGCGCCTTGATGAGGTATCCCGGCGTGGGATGGTTGCCCTGCATCATCTCCAGCACGCCGTGGTCCATGGAACTGATGCCCAGCAGGACGCCAAGCGTCGACGTAAACAGGTGCGTTGCCCGATTCGTTGGCCGTTGAGGCATCGAGCTTCCTCCCTCGGCGCTCACCGTGCGGGTCTGCTCCGCCGGCGCGCTACTCCCCGCTAATCTCGTAAGGCAGCGCGAAGCGCCCAATCTGGATGATGGCGCGGATCATCCTCGGCAAGTCGTGACGACGGGCTTCCCCTAATGCGCTTTGATCGGTTTGGTTTTCTTCAGCTCGGCCGGTCCTCTTCCTTCATCCACAATATCTAAACTAACCACACGATCGTGAAAATGAAACGACAAATAGTAGGATCTCCCTGGCTCGGCTTTGAACTGTTGCGCGAACCTCTGGGTTCCCATCCTATTGGGGATCCCCCCCTCATAAAACGTCCTCAAACGCTCAAAAGCATCCCTCACTCCCGCACAATACGGAGTGGGCGCACCTCTCGAAGGTACGGTTGACGTCCATTCTCCTCTTTCATTGTGAAAGTGATAGAGGCACGGAGCTGCTCCGTCTGCGTAACGGACTGTTCTGCTGTCGTGGGTCAGGGTTTCATAGCAAAGGGAGGCATCCTTCGAGGGCGCAAAAGGCCATTGCTGCCAGTTCAGCTTTGCGCAACCGGGAAGCGCCGTCCACTCCCCTAAATACTCCGGTAGGAGGGGTGTAAGTGGAATAGCCATTCCCCCTCCTTCAATGGTGTAATCCCCGTAAATGGTCACTGAGACAGTTCCCTGGGGCACCTCGACCGCCGCATTTGTCCCATTGCTGATCGGGCCCACAAATCGGTCGTTGACGAATAACAGATAATAGACCAGGAAACCGACAAAGTGCTTTGGCCGATAGACATATACCGTCGCGGCGTTAGCTGCCGCGGTGGGAGGCGCTTCCTGCATCCCAGCTTCGTTGCCATCCTGTTGAGGCGCGGAGGTCGATGCGCCCGGCAAACTCGCGCCTATGGCAGCCGCCTCAGGTGCCCTGGATTCCGCGTTTAAGCCATTGGGGGCGGCAGCGCGAAGACTGGGAGCAAAAAGTAACGCCAGGACACAAATGTATCCAGCGAGGTGAAATGGGTGGATTGCTGGCGCTCTCGAGGAAGTTGGGACAAGGTTCAGCGTATGGGAAGGCTTGCAGAGCATCTCTCCTCCAAAGAAACCGGTTATGCATCGACGGCCATTCTTAGTCGAAACTTCCGCGTTCCATTTCGGGAATGGGCCATTATACACCCAGCTCCTCCCCGTCGGGTACGCTTTCGCATCCGCTTCCATCCCAAGGGCCGACTGCAGCGCTCATCGTGCGGGTCTGCTCCGCCGGCGCGCTACTCCCCGCCAATCTCGTACGGCAGCGCGAAGCGGCCGATCTGGATGATGGCTCTTTCGCCGGGCGGCCAGATGCGCAGGCTGGCGACGCGATTCGAGCCCTGAATCAGGTGCGCATCGGCGGTGCCGACCAGCGCGCCGGTGGCGGCCTCGTGGAAGTGCACGGTGAGCGTGTCGCCGCCGGCCGAGTGCGAGTAGCCGAAGGCGTATTCGCCGGGCTTGAGCAGCAGGCCGCCGATCTTCACCGGCGCCTGCACCACCAGATAATGCGAGTACTTGCCGTCGGCCGAGTAGCCGGCGGTCAACAGCACCACGCCGGCAATGTAGCGGCCGCGGCTGCTGACGATGCCCGAGGCGGTGCGCATCTCGGTCTCGATGTGCTCCTTCTCGACCGGGGCGCGGGCCGGCAGCAGCGACGAAAGCTCCGCGCTGGTGGCCGCGCGCCATGCGGACTTCTGCGCGCGCGCCGGCGGAAGGGCAGCGAGGATGAGGATGGCAAAGAGGGCGAGTTTCTTCATGGCTTCTTTCTCAGCGATTCCAGCGGCACGATGCCGCGCTGGATGGCCGCCGTGGCTGCCTGCGTGCGATCGGTCACGCCGAGCTTGCTGAGCAGGCTGTTGATGTGGGTCTTGACCGTGGCCTCGGAGATCTCGAGCTCGGTGGCGATCTCCTTGTTGCTCTTGCCGTGCACAATCTGCTCCAGCACGTCGAACTCGCGCGGGGTCAGCTCCTCGGTGCCCATGCGCTCGGCCAGCCGCTGCGCAATCGCCGGCGGAATGTACTGCTTGCCCGCATGAACGGCGCGGATGGTGGCGATCAGTTCGTCGGTGGTCATGCCTTTGAGCAGATAGGCGCGCGCGCCGGCCTGCAAAGCGCGGTAGATGTCCTCGTCGCCGTCGTAGGTGGTGAGCACGATGAAGCGCGCGCCGGGCGTCTCCATGCGCAGGCGCTGAATGACGTCCACTCCGCTCATCCGCGGCAGACGCAGGTCGATCAGAGTAATGCCGGGCAGATGCTTGCGGAACTGCGCGATGGCTTCCACGCCGTCGGCCGCCTCGCCCACCACCTCGATCCCATCGACCACGTTGAGCAGCGCCACCAGTCCCTGGCGCACGACGTGGTGATCCTCGACCACCAGCACGCGAATCGGTTCTTTCTGTCCGGCTTCAGCCACGGTCATTCTCCTGCCTTCTCGTTTGTCTCGCGCGGCGCGCGCGCCTGCAGCCGCACCACGGTTCCGCCGCCCGGTTCGCTGGTCACGTCGAGCGTGCCGCCGATTGCGGCCGCGCGCTCCCTCATGCCGGTTAGGCCGTAGTGACCCGCCGTCGATTGAGCCTCCTCGCCTGCCGCGAAGCCCCGCCCGTCGTCGCGCACCTCCAATGCAATCTGCTCGCGCCCATACTCAAGCTGAACGAACAGATGCTTCGCGCCGGCGTGCTTGCTGACATTATGGACGGCTTCCTGGGCGATGCGCAGGATTTCGCGCTCGGTGCCCGGGGGCAGCGGCCGGTAGGCGCCGAAGAGGCTGAAGCGCGACTCGAGGCCGTGGTTGCCCGCGCCCTCAACCATGCGGCGCAGGCGCACCGGCAGCGTGGCCTCGTTGGCATCCTGCGAGCGCAGCGCCCAGATGGACTGCCGTGCATCGGCCAGCCCCTCGCGCACGTAGCCGCGGGTGGTGTCCAGGTGGCGCGCGGCGGCCTCCGGCTTGCCCAGGCGCAGCAGTTCGGAGAGCACTTCCAACTGTACGCTGATGCCCACATAACCTTGAGCGAGAGTATCGTGAATCTCGCGCGCGATGCGGTTCCTCTCGCCCAGCACGGCCTTGAACTCGCGCTCGGCGCGCCTGAGCCGCTCGCGCTGCATCAGCACGATCAGCCCCACGGCAAAGGCTGCCAGCAGAAGGTAGAACCAAATGGTCTGGTAGAAGTGCGGACGCAGTTCGAATTTGAGCGCGGCGCCCTCGGCATTCCAGACGCCGTCGTTGTTCGCCGCCTGCACGCGAAAGGTGTACTTCCCCGGCGGAATGTTCGTGTAGTACGCCGTGCGCCGCGCCCCGGCCTCAGTCCAAGCGTGGTCGAAGCCCTCCAGCATATAGCGGTAGCGCACCTTCTGCGGCGCGGTGAAGCTCAGCGCAGCGTAGTCGAACTCGAAGTGGACATGCCCGGCCTCGACTCTCGACCAAGAGTCCGCGGTGCGCAGCACATCGTCGACGGTGAAGCGCTCCAGCGCCACCGGCGGCGGCGTCATATTCACCGGGAAGTGCGCCGGATCCACCTCCACCAGCCCCTTCGGCGTGGCAAACCACAAGTGCCCGTCGCGCCCGCGCCAAGCGGAAGGATGGCTGTTGGTGGCGGTCTCGCGGCTGCGCAGGCCGTCGGCGGGGCCGAACTCCATCCAGTGCGAGCAGCCGCCAGCCATGTCGCAGTCGCAGCGGGCGATGCCGTCGCCGGTGGCGAACCACAGATGGTTGGCGCCGTCTTCGAGGATGGCGCGAATGCTGGTCCGGTCAAGGCCGTTGTGGGCGGCAGGCAAGAATCTGCGGCCGTCCCAGAGATTCCAGCCGTGCTCCTGCGTGCCGATAAGCAGCGTCCCGTTGGCGCGCGGCAGGAGCGCCGTGACGACGTTGCTCGAAAGGCCGTTGGCGGTGGTGTAGTTGGCAATGCGGCCGCCATGGATGCGGCTGAGGCCGGCGAAGGTGGCCACCCAGAGATCGCCCGCCGTGTCGCGCGCCATCGCGCCCACCAGGTCGCTGCCCAGGCCGTTTGCCGCGGTCAGAATCTCCATCGTTCCCACGCCCAGCGTCCCCGGCCGCTTCCAGTG
>JBAVMZ010000472.1:0-7475 GCA_049690595.1 Occallatibacter sp.
GGGCGGCGCGCCGGCGTGCGTGGGAGGCTGGATGCGCGAGAGCGGCCGCGGCGGGCTTGGGCTGCGCAGGCGGCGGGGCCTGTGCAGCGGCAAGCTGCGCACCGTCCCAGAAGAGCAGCGCGGCCGAAGCCAGGAGGATCCAGGCGCGCCACGAACGGGAGCTGGCCGGGAGTTGCGGATAGAGGATGGTGCCCATGGCAATCGCCTCCCTCGGGGCGGGGACCGCGCGGGGCTCGGACGCGGCACGCCGCGCGGAGCCCGTGCCGCTTCACTGTACTAGACTAACAGTGGCCCGCAAGCGCTCGTCCAAATGCACAGAGGGACCTGGGCCGGAGAGCGGCGGCGGGAGGAGAGGATCGTGCGGCGGATGGGGCAGGGGTCATGGATGCGGAGGGCCGGATTGGCTGCGGCCTTGGCGGTGGTTGCGGCGGTGCTGGCGCTGGCGCCGGCGGCGCGGGCCGTGAGCTGCACCTCGCAGGCACAGATGGCCGCCACCGACCGCGACAGCATTGCGGCAGCCGGCGGCAGGCTGGCCGTGGCCGTGGTGCAGCAGGACTTCACGGGTCTGCAGGCGGCGCTGTTGCCGGCGGTCAACGGGCAATGGGAGGGCATGCGGCAGGTGGTCGAAGCCTCCGCGCCGCTGATGAAGGGCGGCCAGGCGCAACTGCGCAACCTCTACCTGCTGGACGCCACGATGCTTGCCGCAGTTGGGGACGCGCAGTTCTTCTGCTCGAACGCGAGCGGGTCAATGACCGTGACTCTCAACCTGCCGGCGCTTCCGCCGGGCCGTTACGCCGTGGTGCTGGCAGACGCCGCCGGCTCTCCTCTGGCCGGGCAGATGGGCTTCATCCTGGTGTGGGACGCCACCGGCGCGCCAGGCTGGAAGCTGGGCGGGCTGACCCTGCGGCAGGGCGTGCTCGAAGGCCACGACGGCGTCTGGTGGTGGTCGCGCGCCCGCGAGCTGGCGCGGCAGGGATTGCCCTGGGCGGCGTGGTACTGCTACGAGGCCGCGCGTTCGCTGCTGGTTCCGGTCGACTTTCTTTCCTCGCCCAACCTGGAAAAGCTCACCACCGAGCAGGCCGCCATCAAAGGCTCGCCGGCAGACGCCTTCCCGTACACGCTGGTCGACGGGCCGCGCTCCTGGCGCATCAACGCCGTGCGCCTGGACCCGACGCTACGCCAGGCCGACCTCGGCGTCAGCTTCGAGTCCACTGGAATTACCGACCCCGCCGCTCAGCGCACGGAGGCGACGGCGGTGCTGAGCGCGCTGCTGAAGGCGAAGCCCGGCCTGCGCGAGAACTTCCACGGCCTGTGGGCCTATGCGCTGAAGGACGGCAAGCTAACGCCGATCATCGAGCTGCCAATGAGCCAGATCCCCTGAGCGGGATCGACGACCGGCCGCCGGGGTTTCGGCCGTTGAGCGGAAAGTGAGGAGCGGTGTTCAAGAACATTGCCGTAGCCTATGACGAATCTCCCGAGGCCGCCCGCGCGCTGAATGCCGCGATTCATCTGGCGAAGATAGTCGGCGCCGGGCTCAAAACCATCACCGTGGTGGAAAAGCTGCCGGCCTACACGGCGTTCGCCACCAGCGCGGATCCTGAGATGCTCACCGTTCTCGAAGACGATCGCTCGAGGTACTACGAAAACATGAAGGCGACGGCGCGGGAGCGCGCATCGCGCGAAGGCGTGCCGCTGACGGCGCATCTGGTGGATGGCGATACCGTGGATGGCATCGTCCACTTTGTTTGCGAGCACAAGATCGATTTGCTGGTGATTGGCTTGCACCGCCGCCACGATCGGCTCTCCCGGTTGTGGAGCACGGTTTACACGATTGCGCAGAATGTTCCGTGCAGCGTGTTTGGGGTTCACTAGGTCCGCGGCGGCCAGATGATTTCGTAGGTTGAGTTCGTGCTTTCCCAGGTCTCAAGAGCGAGACCTGGGGCACCCAGCAATATGGGGAGTCAGGGAAATGCCCATCCAATATGCTCTGCTTCTCGGCATCCCGATCACGATTTTCTTCTATTTCATCGGACGAACTGTTCTGCGGATATGGACGGGGCATTTTCTGTTGCCGGAACGCCGGACGGCGCTGATTTTCGGCGCTTTCGGCTTGCTGCTTGTCCCTACGATTTGGACCATCGGCTGTCTTCAGGAGGAGTTCCCGAACGTGAGCTATGTGGCAATCTCGTATGTGGTCCTCCTTTGCGAGGGCCTTGTCGCTTACGGACTCATCCGGCACTTCTACGCACGCGCCAGCAAGGGCGAGTAGCTGATAGCTGTCAGCCTCAAGGAAGAAAGGATCGTTCTTGCCTAACCTCATCGATTTGCGTTCCGACACGGTAACAAGACCCTCTGCCGCCATGCGCGCGGCTATGGCCGCCGCCGAAGTGGGCGACGACGTCTACGGCGAGGACCCCACGGTCAACCTGCTGGAGCGGCGCGCCGCCGAGGTCTTCGGCCGCGAGGCCGCGCTCTTTGTGCCCACCGGGACGATGGGCAACCAGATCGGCATCCGGCTGCACACCCTGCCCGGCCAGGAGGTCATCGCCGAATCGCGCGCGCACATCCTCGACTGGGAGATGGCCACGACGGCGGTCTTCTCCGGCTGCCTGGTGCGCGCGGTCCCGGCCGAGCGCGGCATCCTGACCTGGAAGCACATCGAGCCGGCAATCTACAGCCGCGGCGCCTTCCGCGCGGCCACCGGACTCATCGAAATCGAAAACACCGCCAACCTGGCCGGCGGGACTGTCACGCCGCTCGCCGTCCTTGAAGAGATCTGGGCCGGGGCAAGGGAACGCAAGCTCCCGACGCATCTCGACGGCGCGCGCATCTTCAACGCGGCCACCGCGCTCGGCGCCGACGTCAAGACCCTCACCCGCGGCTTCTCGACGGTGATGTTCTGCCTCTCGAAGGGCCTGGGCGCGCCGGTCGGCTCCATGCTGGTGGGCTCGGCGGAGTTAATGGAGCAGGCCCGCATTTATCGCAAGGCGCTCGGCGGCGGCATGAGGCAGGTGGGCGTGCTGGCGGCGGCGGGGCTTATCGCGCTGGAACAGGGGCCGGGCCGCCTGCACGAGGATCACGCCAACGCCCGGCTGCTGGCCGAGGCGCTGGCCCATATCGAGCGCGTCGAGATCGATCCGGATTCGGTCGAAACCAACATCGTGATCTTCCGCCTGACCGGGGGTGTGAGCGCCGCGCGCGTGTCGGCGGCGATGAAGGAGCGCGGCATCCTGATGAGCCCGGTGGGCACGGATGCGATCCGCATCGTCACCCATCTGGACGTGGACCGCGCCGCCTGCGTAACCGCCGCCGAAGCGCTGGCCGAGGTCGTCGAGGCGGCCTGAGGCGCGACGGGCAGCTCGCCCGCCGCGCGACTTTCTCCGGCCGTATGCGTTCAACCCATCAACCACCGGAAGCCAAGACACGATTCCGGCACTGCGGTTTCAAAGGAGTCGAATCCTCATGAAAAAGCTCGCGTTGGCAGCTCTGCTTGCTCTCGCACTTGCTCCTGCGGCTAGCTTTGCGCAGGTAGCTATCCGCGTTGGCCCCCCGCCGCCGGTCGTCGAACGCCGCCCGCCGCCACCGGAGCGCGGTTTTGTCTGGATCGACGGCTACCATCGCTGGGAGGGCGGCCGCTACGTGTGGACCCCGGGCCGCTGGGATCGTCCTCCTCGTCACGGCGCCGTCTGGGTTCGGCACCACTGGGTGCACCGCCACGGCGAGTGGATCCTTATCGAAGGCCACTGGCGCTAACTCTCGGACCGCGGGACCGCCGTCTGTGGAGGCCGGAGTTTGCCCCATCCGGGTGCAGGCTTGCGCCAACGCCCACTACCGAATAGACTCATCGGCAGCGAAGCGACTCGGGAGAATCCGCAGCCGGTTCGCTGCCTTTCCGTGTGCGCGGAAGGCGCGGTTTGACTGCGGTTCCGGGGCGTCCTCGATGGTGGTACGCCGGCTCACCGCAGTGTGTTGAAGTGCTATTTCGGGTTGCCTGGAGGAAGTCCTTTGCGAGTCGGCTTGTTTACGCGCGAGTATCCCCCGCAGGTCTATGGCGGGGCGGGAGTCCACGTCGATTATCTGAGCCGGGAACTGGCCCGCGAGATCGAGGTCGAGGTGCATTGCTGGGGCGATCAGCAGTTGGACGAAGGCAACCTGCACGTCCGCGGCCAGCAGCCGTGGGCGGAGATCAGCGAGGGCACCGAGGGCAAGTTCAAGGGCGCGCTCGAGGCCTTCAGCCTGAACCTGACGCAGGTAAAGGCGCTCACTGGCGTCGATGTGGTGCACACGCACACCTGGTATGTCTCCATGGCCGGCTACCTGGCCAAGAAGCTCTACGGCGTGCCGTTTGTGCTGACCACGCACTCGCTGGAGCCGCTGCGCGCCTGGAAGGCCGAGCAACTGGGCTCCGGCTACGCGATGAGTTCGTGGATGGAGCGCACGGCCATCCTGGATGCCGACGCCATCATTGCCGTTTCAAAGGGCACGAAGACGGATATTCTCGCCGCCTACCCGGAGGTGGACCCCGCTCGGATTCACGTCATCTACAACGGCATCGACCTGGACGAGTACCAGAAGACCGAAGACAAGCAGGCGCTTATCGATTACGGCGTCGATCCCACGGCGCCGTACGTGCTCTTTGTCGGGCGTATTACGCGGCAGAAGGGCGTGACGCACCTGGTGGACGCCATCCGCTACCTGCCGGCCGGGACGCAGGTGGTGCTCTGCGCCGGGGCGCCGGACACGCCGGAGATTGCCGCCGAGTTGCGCAACAAAGTGGCCGAGGTCAGCAAGGATCATCCGCGCATCGTCTGGATTGAGAAGATGGTCACCAAGAAGGAGGCCATCCAGCTCTATTCGAATTGCCGGGTCTTCTGCTGCCCGTCGGTTTACGAGCCGTTCGGCATCATCAACCTGGAGGCGATGGCCTGCCGCGCGCCGGTGGTGGCCAGCGCCACCGGGGGCATTCGCGAGGTGGTGGTCGACGGCGAGACCGGCATCCAGGTGCCCTTTGCGCAGGACCCGGTGACCAGCTTCCCCACCGATCCCGAGGGCTTTGCCCGCGACCTGGGCGCGGCGCTCAGCTCGCTGCTCGAGGACGAGGAGAAGTGCCGCCGATTTGGCGAGGCCGGCCGGCGCCGCGTGGAGGACGTCTTCAGTTGGCGCTCCATCGCACATCAGACGGCGGAGCTGTACCGGCAGCTCGTGGAAGAACGCAAGCGCGCCCGCGGCTGAGGGCCCGGCGCCGGAAAACCCGAGAGGAAGAACCATGGCATTGAACGAGATGGAAGGACGCCGCAGGGTCGTCGTCGAGGGCGTGACGCCGCAGGTGGATGGGGGGCGGTTCCCGGCCAAGCGCACGGTAGGCGACCTGGTGCGGGTGGAGGCCGATGTCTTCACCGACGGCCACGACGCCATCGCCGCCTGCATCCTGGCGCATCGCGAGGGCTCCGATCACTGGGTGGAGATCCCGCTGCAACCGCTGGTGAACGACCGCTGGGCGGGCGGCTTCCGCGTGGGCGAGCTGGGGCGCTACGGCTTCAAGGTGCAGGGGTGGGTGGATCACTTCGTCAGCTGGCGGCGCGACCTGCTGAAGCGCATCGCGGCCGACTCGGACGCCGCGGTGGACTACCTGATCGGCGCCGAGCTGGTGACAGCCGCCGCCGGCCGCGCCACGGGCGCCGATTCGGTCTGGCTGGCCGAGCGCGCCGCGGTTCTCTCTTCAGGCCGCCCGCCGCGCGAACTGCGCATCCACGCGACCGACTCGATGCTCGCCGAGATCGCGCTGCGCTACCCGGACAAGCGCTTCGCGACGGAGTCGGAGGAGTTCCTGATTCAGGTCGATCCTGTCCGCGCCCGCTTCAGCTCTTGGTACGAATTCTTCCCCCGGTCGACGGCCGAGACGGGAAGGCACGGCACCTTTGCCGATTGCGAGCGGCGCCTGAGTTACGTGGCGGAGATGGGTTTCAACGTGGTTTACCTGCCGCCCATTCATCCCATCGGCCGCAATTTCCGCAAGGGACCCAACAACAACCCCGAGGCGAAGCCGGGCGACCAGGGCAGTCCGTGGGCCATCGGCGCGGCCGAGGGCGGGCACAAGTCGATCCTGGCCGAGTTGGGCACGCTCGATGAGTTCCGCGGCTTTGTGGGCAAGGCGCGGGAGGCCGGTCTGCAACTGGCCATGGATATCGCATTCCAGGCGGCGCCCGACCATCCCTACGTCCGCGAGCACGAGAATTGGTTCCGCAAGCGCCCGGACGGCACCATCCAGTACGCCGAGAACCCGCCGAAGAAGTACCAGGACATTTATCCGTTCGATTTCGAGAGCGAAGACTGGACGGGGATGTGGGAGGAGCTGAAGAGCGTCTTCGACTACTGGATTGCGCAGGGCGTGACCATCTTCCGTGTCGACAACCCGCACACTAAGGCGTTTCCGTTCTGGGAGTGGTGCATCGGGGCGATCAAGCGCGAGCACCCGGAGACGATCTTCCTGGCCGAGGCGTTTACGCGGCCGAAGATCATGTACCGGCTGGCCAAGATCGGCTTCAACCAGTCGTACACTTACTTTCCGTGGCGCAACGGCAAGGGCGAGCTGATGGCCTACCTGACCGAGCTGACGCAGACGCCGGTGCGCGAGTTCTTCCGCCCGAACCAGTGGCCGAACACGCCGGACATTCTCACCGAGTTCTTGCAGATCGGGACGCCGGCGGTCTTCCGTATCCGCCTGCTGCTAGCGGCCACGCTGGGAGCCAACTTCGGCATCTACGGACCAGCCTTCGAGCTGATGGAGCATGTGCCCATCCGGCCGGGCAGCGAAGAGTATCTCAACAGCGAGAAGTACGAAGTGCGCCACTGGGAGCTGGACCGGCCCGACTCGCTGCGGCCCTTCGTCACCCGCGTCAACCAGATTCGCAACACCAACGAGGCGCTGCAGGGCGACTGGTCGCTGCGCTTCCACACGGTCGAGAACGAGCAGCTCATCGCCTTCACCAAGGAGAGCGAGGACCGCTCGAACCTGATCCTGGTGGTGATCAATCTGGACCCGTGGCACACGCAGTCGGGATTCGTCGCTCTGCCGCTGGACGAGTTACAGATTCCAGGGGACCGCGGCTTCGAGGCCGAGGACCTGCTAACCGGCGACCGCTATCTGTGGCACGGGGCGCGCAACTATGTCGAGCTGAACCCGGCGCTCAAGACGGGACACATCTTCAAGCTGCACCGCCGGCTGAAGGTGGAGACGGACTTCGAGTATTTCCTGTAGCACGCGTGTGCAGCGATAGAGAAGCTGGCGCATCTCTCCAACAGGTATTGAGTCAATCCTGTTGTCGATGACCCCTGCCTGTACCGGCAAGAACTTGCAGTACCGGCAAGAACTTGTAGTACCGGCAAGAACTTGCAGTACCGGCAAGAACTTGCAGTACCGGCAAGAATTTGTAGCGCCGGCCTCCTGGCCGGCTGTAGCGTGGGCCTCCCGGCCC
>JBAVMZ010000473.1:0-7617 GCA_049690595.1 Occallatibacter sp.
GCTGCGCGGCGCGGCCTGGGCGGCGCTGATTCTGGCAGTTGCGGCAGCGGCGCAGTTGGCGCTTTACGGCTATCTTTACGGCAAGCCCTCGCTGAACGGCGAGCGCCCGCCCTACCTGATGGCGCGCGTCATCGCCGACGGGCCCGGCCTCTGGTACCTGCACGCGCACTGCGGAGGCGGCGAGTGGGCTGTCTGCGGCTACATGGAGAAGCTCAACGACGACCCCGACCATTTTCTCTGGGACGAGGAAGGCGCTTACATCTCCGCCACGCCGGAGGAGAGCACCCGGATGCGGCGGGAGGAGATGCCGCTGGTGCGCGCGGCGGTCATGGCCTACCCGCGGGCGCAACTGGCTCGCTCCCGGGACAATTTCTGGAACCAGTTGCACGCCTTCGGCCTCTACGGCTTCGACCCCAGCGCCTTCATCGAGGGAGAGTTCCAGACGGTGCTGCCGGGCGAGCGGGGGCAGTTCCTGGCCAGCCGGCAGGCACGGACGGCCCTGCCGCTCGACGAGCTGACCGACTTCCAGTGGTGGGTGGTCGTGGTCTCGCTGGCGGCGGTTGCCGGGCTGATTCCGTTGCTCTGGCGTCGCCGCAATCCCTGCATCGTGCCGCTGGGGCTGACCGTTGCCTTCGCGATTGTGGCCAACGCGGCGGTGACGGGCGTGTTGTCCGTGGTCGACGACCGCTACGGGTGCCGCGTGATCTGGCTGGCGCCGTTGGCCGTGCTACTCGGGGTGGCCGATTGGCTGACACAGGGCGGAAGCTGGCGGCTGCGGAAGCGCGACGCGGCTCGGGCGGGGGTGCGGTGAGTTGACGGGGGGCCGGCGTGGCTTCCATCCCCGGTCCCCAAAGGCGAGGGACCGGGAGCACCCTCGGCGTGGGCTGGAAAGACCATCGAAACAGGGGGCACTCGCCGCGTGAATGCAAGGTCGAGTCACCCGCCCGCTCATCGCAAAGGACGCGATGAACGGAGCACAGCGCGATGTCTTGCGATCAGGCACCTTACGGCTTTTGACCGGGCCACCCACCCAAGAGCGTTTCTCAGGTTTATGCTGATTGGCGGGTGGCCCCGGTCCCTCGCACTTGGGGACCGGGGAGGAAGAGCCGGACTGACGGTAGCGCATCCACTCGGGCGGTTGCCAGCCTCTCTCGCGGGCTGTCCACTCGGATTCGATCTCTACGGTTCCGCGCATGCCCGTTTGATAGTGGCGATCGCTCGACCACTTCCACTCCTCCGGTTTCGCGACCAGACCCGACGGACCGGGTTCCGATGGACGTACCGCAGCTTCTCCACGAACTTCTCGTGGGTCGGGACGTTGAAATCGTAATAGTGCGCCTGCCAGAAGGGGTTTCCCGAGCCCGCATGGAAACGGAGAGCTTGAGGGCCTGAACGGCCCTGGATAAGAGGCCGCGCTGGGGCTCGTTGAGCAGCAGATGGACGTGCCCGGGCATTACGACATAGCCCGCAACTATGAAGAGATAGCGCTGGCGGGCGCGTTCCAGCGCGTCTTCAAAAAGCTCCATGGCCGCGACGGTGGACGGGGTTAGACGACGGCGATAACAACTGAACGTGAGGAAGTGGAACTCCCCGGTCTGCCGATAACGGATGCGCTCGCCTTTCATCGGCTGCGAGGACACTCCATCGCGGGGTCGGTTGGGGAGAGTTGAGTGGCTTCCATCCCCGGTCCCCAAAGGCGAGGGACCGCGGGCACCCTCGGGGGGTGTGGAAAGACCATCGGGACTGGGGGCCACCCGCCTGCTCAGGAGGCGCTTGCCGCCTCGCCGGGGTTCACCAGGTCGCGCAGTTCCTTCGAGGGTTTGAAGTAGGGGACGCGCTTGGCGGGGACCTCGACGCGCTCGCCGGTCTTGGGGTTGCGGCCGATGCGCGGGTTGCGCTGGCGGATGCGGAAGGAGCCGAAGCCCCGGATCTCGATCTTGTCGCCGCCCTTCAGCGCACCGATGACCGCCTCGAAGATAGTCTCCACGATGACTTCGCCATCGCGGCGGGTCAGGTCGCCCAGGCGCGTCACCTTCTCCACCAGGTCTGCCTTCGTCATGTTCTTTCAGGCCTCCGCTCACAGCATAACCGGATTGTGCAACATACGTCGCGAAAAAGATAGTGCTCAGTTGTGGAACCCGGCGTCTGTGTGTCTTTGATTCGGCGGGAATTGTCCGCCGCAGGGCACGGGCCGGGGCCGGGCGCGGGGCGAGGCGTTATGATGTCCAGAGTCCTTCCCCCGGACTGCCACCCCGCAGGGTGCTCCCGGCGCGGGAAGGGAGAATGCACGTGCCCAGCTACCTAAAGTATTCGATCGTCATCCCGGCCTACAACGAAAGCGCGCGGATTCCCTCGACCCTCGCCTCGGTGGTGGGCTGCATCCGGGCGCGCGGCTGGCCGGCCGAGGTCATCGTCGTCAACGACGGCTCCACCGACGCCACGGCCGCCGTGGTCCGCGAGTTCATGCGCAGCGCACCCGAGGTGCGGATGCTGGAGAATCCCGGCAACCGCGGCAAGGGCTACAGCGTTCGCGCCGGGATGCTGGCCGCCCAGGGCGAGGTGGCGATGTTCACCGACTCCGACCTGTCGGCTCCCATCGAAGAGGCCGAGCGGCTCTTTGCGGCCATCGAGGCCGGCGCGGAGATCGCCATCGGCTCGCGGTGGCTCGAGTCCGGCCGCCAGACCCACCGCCAGCCCCTCTACCGCCAGTTCTTCGGCCGCTGCTTCAACGCCGTCACCCGCGCCGTCATGGGCCTGCCGTTTGCCGACACGCAGTGCGGCTTCAAGGCATTTACCCGCATCACGGCCCAGACCGTCTTTCAGTTGCAGACCATCGAGCGCTGGGGCTTCGATCCCGAGATTCTCTTCATCGCCATCAAGCGCGGCTACCGCATCAAGGAAGTCCCCGTGAGCTGGGCCCACGACGAGCGCACCCGCATGAGCTACCTCAAGGACGGCATGAAGATGCTGGAGGAGGTCGCCATCATCCGCTGGAATGCCCTCACCGGCCGGTATCGCCGGCAGATCGAGGCCAGCCTGCGCCAGACCGGCGTTCGCTGAAACTTCCGCCTGCAAGAGCCGGGTGCCCCACGCCCGCCACTGGGCTGGCATCCCAGAAGATAGGGGTGCCCAACAATGCGTTGGCGGGGGCGGGGTCTATTTGGATTTGAGTTGGCTGCTCTGAGAGTGTTTGCCGTAGATGAACACGCCGACCAGAGAACCGAGTGTGCCGAATGTGGTCGCCAAGCCAGCCAGGTCTTTGCCCAGGTATGCGAGCAAGAGGCCACCGCAGACGCCGATCAAACCAATCAGGGAGGCTGAGACGACGCCAATGGTCTGATTTAGGGTGTTGCTGCGAATGACGCGCGACTCCAAGCCCTGCCGGTGCTCTGCCTGTGATTCGAATTGAGCGAAAATGCGTTCGGCGCCATTGGGAACGATACGCCCAAACTGTTCGAGTATCTCCGGAGGAGGGAGGGGGCCGGAGTATGCGATCTGGACGCCAGTAACCTCCTGGCGCACCTGCTGTTGAATGCTCTGGTTGATTTGCTGCTGGACCTGAGTTCTTGTGAGGCCGCTCTTTGCCACGCTGGTCTTCCTTTATTTCCTTGCAGCGCTCTCCATGGCGTCATGCAGATCGCCACCGATGGCGCGCCAGTCGCTTTCGATTGCGCGCTCGTCGGCTTCCTGTGGCGTCTTGCTGACATTGTAGACGTCGAAGACGCCTCCGAGGTCGAGCACACGAGCCGCGCCAGAGACGAAAGATGGACGCGCAAAGAGCACGTCGGAACGGAAGATAAACTGAAAATTCATATCAGCCTCGCGCCTGTTCTGTTAGATGGCGCCGGTTGGTTGAACGGCTCAATCGCCGGAAAGTTGCTGCCTACGGCCGCCACAAGGGGCCGTGAGTCCGCAGGTTTACGTATCCCTGACGAGGCCAGTATCGCCCATAACCTGCCCATATTTTACCAAAAGAGCCCAAAAATGCACGCAACTTCCCGAAATAATCATCGGCGCCGCTTCCATTCCCTTCAGTGACGGGCAGCACGACATCTACAAATTCGCGATCTTGTAGCTCGGCGGGACGCGCGGCCAGGAACGGGGCCGCAATACGAGCCACGAGGCGAGGGTGCTCAGGTCCCTCGCATTTGGCGACCCCGGAAAGCACAACCCTCCCCCAGCCTGGAACCAACTGTCCACTTCCGCCGTCCACTGTCCACTGCTTTTCTGAGACCCCCGCCCCGCCTCCGCCGTCCATCTTCACAGGGAGGCTTCTCCGTCGCCACCCTTCACGGAGGTTCGCACCATGATCCGCAAAGTAGCCCTCTCCCTTCTTTTCGTCGCCTTCTGCGCCGCCGGCGCCCGCGCCGCCGACTTCAACGGCAAGTGGACCGCCGAGTTCAATACCCAGATAGGCGTCCAGAAATACACCTACGAGTTCAAGGTCGATGGCAACACCCTGACCGGCAAGGCCATCAACGAGCGCGGCGAGACGCCCATCACCGAGGGGAAGATCGACGGCGACACGATCTCGTTCACAGAGAACCTCAACTTCAACGGCATGGAGCTGAAGATCGTCTACACGGGCAAGATCGCGGGCGACGAGATCAAGTTCACCCGCAAGGTGGGCGATTTCGCCACCGAAGAGCTGACGGCCAAGCGGGTGAAGTAGCCGCCGCCAGGCGGAGCGCGCCGGGTTCACCCAGCGCGGCCGCGGCAAGCCCGCGCGTGACGCACGCCGCTCCGGATGTTAGTGTGGTTTCAACTCCGGAGGTTGCTCCGTCCCATGGTCTGCCTCATTCCGCGGCGCGCAGCCCGGCGCCTGCTGGCTTTCTCCGCACTCGCGCTTCTTTTTGTCTCGTCCGCCTGGCTGCGCGCGCAGGTCTTCGACGCCACCGGCCTGCGGGAGCCCCACGATCTGGACGGATTGTGGCGCGTGCAGGCCGGTGACAACCCGGCTTGGGCCGGACGCGATTTCGACGACTCCGCCTGGCCGCTCTTCGACCCCCACAGCTCGATCCGGGAGAGGATGCGTGGCGCGCGGCCGGATGTGATCTGGTACCGGCTTCGCATCCGGGTTGCGCCGGACGAGACCGGGCTGGCCCTCCGCGAGGTGATGCTCGCCCACGCGTACGAGATCTATGGGAACGGTGAGCGCCTGCTGAGCGCCGGGCGGGTAGCTCCGTATGCCGATGCCACCACGGGCGCCCGCCGCCTGGCCCCGAT
Source organism: Occallatibacter sp. (assembly GCA_049690595.1). Classification (GTDB taxonomy): domain Bacteria; phylum Acidobacteriota; class Terriglobia; order Terriglobales; family Acidobacteriaceae; genus Telmatobacter. Next base: position 5,227 of record JBAVMZ010000473.1, read on the forward strand.
CCCCGCCCGCATGGTTGCGACCGGGTGGCTGGTGGTCGCCGTGCGCGTCCACATCACGGTAACCGACTGGACGGGCACCAACCCCGGCCTCTACGCCAGCAATCTCACCCTGGGCCAGTACGCAGGGCTCGAGCGCGACGACTGGCTGGCCCTGGTTGGCGAGAATGCCCTGATCTGGGCCGGCAATTTTTCGCTGATCTGCCTCGGTCTGGCCGCCCTGGTCCTCTTCATTGCCCAGCCCACGCAGCGGGAGTACATCTGGATTGTGGTGCTGGCCGGCATTCGTCTGGTTCAGATTCCCTACGAGCTTGTCTCGCTCTTTCGCGAGATCCCGATCGTCTGGCAGGTCTTCTACAGCATTCCCAACATGTTCCTGCCCCTCATCTACACCGAGCTCTACTGCGGCTTTGCCGGCCTGCGCATGCGATCCCGCTGGCGCATCGTTCTAGTGGTGGTCGGCGTCCTGAACGGCGTGGCCGCCGCGCCGGATGTGCTCCAGGACCTGATCGTCAACATCGTCCCCCAGGTGCAGCTGGCCCTCAATCTGCCCTTCGCGCTGCTTCTGGCCGTCGTGCTCCCGCTGATCCTGGCGCGCAGCTTCCGCCGCGGCAATCACGAGGCCGGCATCCTGATCATTCCGATTCTGCTGCTCAGCCTCTACGTCTACGCCAAGGTCATTCTGGGCACGCTCTACCAGTTCCCCTCCTTCCGCGAGATGGCAATCGTCGGAATCAACCACGTCGATCGCGTGCAAGTGGGACCGTTCACCTTCGCTCTGAACGTATTCTCCGGGTTTCTTTCCACGCTGGCTCTGGGCGCGATTCTCCTTCTGCGGTCGAGCCGCGTCAGCCGCCAGCAGGCGGTTCTCGACAGCGAGATGGCCGCCGCCCGCGAAGTGCAGCAGGTCATGCTTCCCGAGCAATTCGAGAACGTTCCCGGGTTTTCTGTCGAGACCGCCTACGAGCCGGCGCAGCAGGTGGGCGGGGACTTCTTCCAGGTCCTTCCCGACGCCTCCGGCGGACTGCTGCTGGTGGTTGGCGACGTGGCCGGCAAGGGCCTGCCAGCGGCAATGCTCGTTTCCGCCCTGGTGGGCGCCATCCGCTCGGCCGCGGTCTTCATCCACGATCCCGCCGCCATCCTGCACCACCTGAACCGCGGCTTGGCCGGGCGCGACAAAGGCGGCTTCACCACCGCGCTGGCCGCCCACATCGACGCCCTGGGGCACGTACGCCTGGCCAACGCGGGCCATCTCTCGCCCTACCTCGACGGCCGCGAGATCGACCTGCCCGGCGCGCTGCCGCTGGGCTTCGACTCGGCCACCCGCTATGAAACCGTCGATATGGAACTGGCGCCGGGCAGCCGCCTGACGTTTTACTCCGACGGCGTGGTCGAGGCGCAGAACGCCGCCGGCCAGTTGCTCGGCTTCGAGCGGGCGCGAGAACTCTCCACCGAGCCGGCAGCGCGGATTCTCGAGACGGCCCGCGCCTTTGGCCAGTCCGACGATATCACCGTGGTGGCGATCACGCGCGCGGCCGCGGCGGTTGCGGTCTGATCGTTGGGATTACTGGCTTTCCGCGCCGAGGGACACATCGATCACGCGCAGGTCCGTGTCCCGGTCGCGCGCGGTGAGCAGGATCTTTCCGTCGGCTCCGGCCACAAAGCTCGACCCGCCGTAGGTCCACCCCGCCCACGGCCCGTGCGTCATCTCGCCCACCAGGTCCACGCCGGCCATCGGGCATTTCAACTGCGCCGACCGCCGCTTGACGATCTCTTCGAGTTCCTTGGAGTGCTCCGGCCACTTGTCGTTGGTTGCCGCCCATCCGTAAGGCACCAGCAGCAGCTCGGGCCGGAGCGCCTTCAGCCGCTCAAAGTGCGCCTCCGTGAAGGTGTCCGCGCAGATCAGCACGCCAATCCGCCCAAACTCGGTCTCCACCACCCCGATTCCCTCCGGCTTGCCCTCCGAGTACGGCGGCGTCATCAGCTCGGCCAGCACGTTGATCTTGCGGTGCTTCCACACGAGCTTCCCGGTCTTGTCGACCAGGATGGCGGAGTCGTAGAGCTTGTCGCCGTCCTTCTCGTCGAGGCCGATGGCGATCATCATCCGGTGCGTGCGGGCCAGTCCGGCGATGCGCTCCGAGTCCCTGCCAGGGATCGGCTCGGCCAGCTTATGCGCCTCCGGGTTCTCCCAGCCCAGAATCGACGACTCGGGAAAGACCGCGATCTGCGCCCCCTTCGCCTCGGCCTCGGCCAGCGCATACTCGATCCGCCGGAAGTTCCCCTCCCGGTCGCTGTCGATCACCAGAATCTGGCAAACCGCCAGCCGCACCGTCCGCCTCGCCGCTGGCCGTGCCGGTGCGCCCGCCCCATTTCCCAGCGCCGTCTGCGCCATCG
>JBAVMZ010000474.1:0-4006 GCA_049690595.1 Occallatibacter sp.
TCCGGCGACGAGAGCCCGCGCGCGCTCAAGACCCGGGCCTTCGCCGCCGAACTCGGCGCTCTGACCGGCCTGCCCATCCACCTGCACGACGAGCGGCTCACCACGCGCGAAGCCCATCAGATCCTCTACCAGGCCGGCCACGCGCGCCAGCAGCACCGCGAGGTCGTCGACCAGGTGGCGGCGACGCTGATCCTCCAGTCGTTCCTGGACGAGAGGGGACGGCGGACAGCGACTGGGAGCTAATCGCGCGGTTCCACAAATCGCCGAATCCCGAACCCACAGCAACCGAGCGGCTTTTTCCTCGGGAAGAGCCCCCCCCCGCACGGCCGGTGACAGGCCGCGCAAACCCCCGAACCGCTCCGCCACCACCGCGGCGTTTGCGTGAGATTTCCCCTAAAACGCGCACTATCCAACCATGGCCCTTGCCTCCGCATCCGCGTGCGCTGCCCTGTCCAGAACATCCCCAGTCCGTACCCCCACCCCCCCGGGTGTTGCTGTGTACGACAGTTTGACAGTATGACAGTACTCCTCCGTAAGATATAAAATATTTATTATCAATCACTTACAGTCGATATTCAGAAACGAACTACTGCACTGCTGCAGTATGGCAGTACAGCAGTACAGCAAAGCCAGAGGAAAGATGCAAGTCAAACAAACACAAGATGGTTAACCACAAGATGCAGACCGTCCGGCTGATCGTGGGCACTGCTCGAAACCAGCGAAAAAGAGGGGGCAAAACAGGTCCAGAGCGCCTTCAAAACAGGCGCGAGGTCGGCTGCTCCGCCGGAGCATGCGTCGCCGGGTGAATTGCGGCTCCGGTTGCCGGTTCCGGCAAAGAACCCCGCCGGCCTGGCTCAGAGCGCGATCAGCGGGCGGGGAAGCCGCGTGCGGGCGCGGTCGAGAAAGATGCGCATGCGGGTGGCCTCGGCCCGCTGCATGGCGACAAGGCGCATGTGGCGCTGGATGTGGTCGGGGTCGGCGAGAAAGACCACCTGCTGCGCGTCGAAGTCGGCGTCGCGCTCCAGCCGCGCGATGCGCGCTTCAAGGGTCTTGCGAAAGCGCGGGCTGATTTCGAAACCTTCGCCGGTGGCGATCGAGCTCTGCATGGGAAGCTCCCTGGGGATAAAGTTCTCGGAGGCCTGGAAAGATTTTTCTTTCCGGGCCTCAAGTATTTCTCATCTGTGCCGATGTTAGCTAGAACTCATGGTGCGCGCCAGATTACCTTCTGCCACTTTCCGGCTATGGCTTTGTCCGGAAACGAGACAGACTCGCGAGTTTCTAACAGGAAGCTCCTGGTTACCCGCGGATGAATCTGTAGCGCCGGCCTCCCGGCCGGCTGTAGCGTGAACCTCCCGGTCTACGCCTGTTTCCGATTAGTCTCCTACTGGCTCTGCGGGCTGGCGGCATAGTAGCCCTTGCGCACCTGCACCTTCAGCCCCTCCGGGCGGCACTCGACCCCGATGTGGCGGAAGGTGCCGTCCATCTTCTCGTTCGAGGGCGTGTAAGTGGCCAGGTACTGGGTGCGCAGCTCGTCCTCGATCTGCTGGAAGGCCGCCTCGAGCTTCTTGCCGTTGTTGCCCACGTCGATCAGCCGGCCGCCGGTCTCTTCGGTCACCTTCTTCATGGCCGAGAAGCCGGAGTAGCCCATGAAGCCGTAACCCGCGCGGTCGGCGATCAAGATGCAGTAGACGATCGTGTTGGCCTTCTGCGCGGCGGCAATGGCGTCGGCGATCTTCCTGCGGCTGCCTTCGTCCTGGCCGTCGGTCAGCAGGATCATGGCCTTGCGGCCGGTCTCCTGGCTCATCTTCTCGTTCGAGGCCAGGTACACGGCGTCGTAAAGGACGGTCCCGCGCGGGCCGCCGGGCGTGGGCACCGGGCTGGCGCCAAAGCTGACGCCCGCGTTGATCTCGGCCTTGTTCATGGCGCGGATCAGCCGGTGCGGGTCGTTGGTCAGGTCCTGCAGCAGGTCGACGTTCACGTCGAAGGAGATCAGGAAGGCCTCGTCCTTGGAGCGGAGAATGCGGTTCAGAAACTGCGCGCCGACCTCCTGCTCCAGCCCGAGCACGCGCTGCTGGCTGCCCGAGGTGTCCAGCAGGATGCCCAGCGTGAGCGGCAGGTTGGTCTCGGCAACGAAGCTCTTCAGCTTCTGCGGCGCCTTGTCCTCGCTGACCGTGCAGTCTTCGCGGGTGAGGTGAGGGACGAGGCCGCCCTCCTTGTCCTTCACGGTAAAGAAGAGGTCGACGAGGTTGACCTCGACTTTGAGGGTGGAGACGGGCTCGTCTTCGGCGGCCTGCGCTGGAGCGTGGCTGACCGGGGGAGCGTCGGGCGAGGGGGGAAGTTGCGCGCGCAGGCCAGCGGCAAGGCCGCAGAGGGCCACCAGGGGAGCCGCCAGGGTGAAAAAACGCCGCATTCAGTGTCCTCTTCTTCTGTGATAGACGGATTACCGCCTTCCCCGGCAGCATACGCCAGCCGATGCTCGATAGTCCCGCACCCAGCGGGCTTCTGCTGCGTCTGATACTCTGACGAGTGTGAGGCAGCGCTCGGGGACCGTGTGTCCAGGGCCGCCGGAGAGTGGATTCGACCGGCGCGGGGGCTGGCAGGAAGGCCGCGGCTGCGGCAGGTTTTTGGAGGAAGAGAGACCCGTGAAGCAAGGTTTTCCAGCATTGGCGCTAGCGGCGCTCCTGAGCGCAGTCCTCAGCCAGAGCCCGGCGGCAAGGGCGCAGCAGCCTGCCGTGCCCGACGCGCCCACGCCGCAGCCGGTGCGGCCGCTGACCGACGTGAATGGTCCGATTACGCCGGGCAAGGGATCGGCCGAGACTCCGGGCACGGGCGGCACGGAAAGCAGCCAGACGCCGCAGGCGCCCCCCAGCAGCCTCCCGCCCTCTTCGCAGGGAAAAGACGAGATTCAGACCACGCCGCCCGAACTGCCCGGCGCCGGCGAAGGCGTGACCGCGCTGACCAAGACGTTCAAGGTCCACGTCAACTTCGTTGAAGTTCCCGTCACCGTCAAGGACAACAAGGGCAAGCTGGTTCCGGGATTGACCTACCGGGATTTCAAGGTCTTCGAGAACAACACGCGCGAGCCGCTGGCGCTGTTTATAGTGGACCCGTTCCCGCTTTCGGTTGCGTTCGTGATCGACCAGAGCCTGACGTCCGACACGATGGCCAAGGTGAATGAGTCGCTGGGCGCCATCCAGGGCGCGCTGACGCCGTACGACGAGGTGGCCATTTTCTCGTACAACAACGGGGCACAGGAACGGACGGGCTTCACCGGCGCGCAGTCGGCGCGGCTGCCGGCGGTGCTGGCTTTGACCAAGGCCACGGGCAGCGAGGAGCTGGTGCCGCAGAACAGCGGCCCGCTGGCCGGCTGCAGCGTACGCCAGAACGGCAACTGCGTGGATCCGAACCTGCAGCCGGGCAAGTCGGCCGGTGGCGCGGGCGGCTGGATCACCATTCCGAAGGAGATTCACACGCTCAACGACGCCATCCTGGCGGCGGCCAAGGAGATGTCCAACCGTCCCAAGCCTTTTCGGCGGATCATCTACGTGATCTCCGACGGCAAGGAGGCCGGTTCCAAGGCCAGCTACAAGGACGTGCTGCGGTACCTGGAGACCAACCAGATCGCGGTCTACGGCACGGCCGTGGGCGACTCGGCGCGCTGGGGCGAGGGCTACCTGAGCCGCCTCCACCTGCCTTTCACCATGTACGAAAACATCCTCTACAAGTACACGGCGGCCACCGGCGGCTACCTGGACTCGGAAGCCAGCACAAACGGCATCGAGAAGAGCTACGCCCGCATTGCCGAAGAGGCGCGGACGCAGTACACGCTGGGCTACTACACGCACGAGCCGTTCATCGACGGCAAGTTCCGCAAGATCGACGTGCGCGTGGACCGGCCGGGCCTCGAGGTCATCGCCAAGACCGGCTACTGGCCCTCGGCCGCAGACGCCAAGTAGCTTCGAATCCGGCAGGAGAGACACAAACGGCCCGCGCTCCAGCGCGGGCC
>JBAVMZ010000475.1:0-4435 GCA_049690595.1 Occallatibacter sp.
GCTCGGCCCCGGCCCCGGATGCGACTCCGGGAGCGGTTCCGGCGCCTGGTTCCGTTCCGGCCACAACTCCGGGTCCAGGGACCGGCCCAACACCCGCTCCGGCTCCGGCCTCAACGCCCGGGTCTACGCCGGCGGCCACCGGCGATTCCACGCCAACTGCTCCGGCTCCGCAGCGGTAGCCGTTCCGCGGCCCTTCCCGCACCAACCGCGCGGGAAGGGCTGATTGAACCCAAGGCCGCTGCCTTTCCTCCGTATTGAGAACCCTGCACTACTGGACGTTTGTTGTGCCCATGAAGCGTTTTGTCCTGACTCTCTTCTGTCTTCTGCTGGCTGGCGGCGCGCAGGCTGTACGCGGCCAGGTGGTCCCATCTGCAACCGGGCGGGCGGTGTCGCTGACGGTGGGCGGCATCGGCTCGCTCTTCCAGCCCGATTACCTGGGCGGCTTCAAGGCCGAGTCGACCGGTAACAGCCTGCGCTATGGCATCGATGGCATAGGCGTCTTTGCCGACGTCCGTTTCACCCGCTGGATCCAGCTCGAGGCCGAGGCGCGCTGGCTGGAGTTCAACAAGAACGCCGCGCAGTCCGAGGCGGCCACCGAAGTGGGCGAGGACACCTACCTGGCCGGTCCGCGCGTGCGTCTGCACCGCTTCGGCCGATTCACGCCCTACGCCAAAGGGCTTTTCGGATTCGGGCGCACCAGCCTGAACCCGGCACTCACGGCCCAGCCGGGCTTTCCCAACGGCTTCAAGGGCAACTTCGGGTCCTTTGCGATGGCCTTCGGCGGCGGCGTGGACTACCGGATGACCAAGCACATCTCGGTGCGGCTGGCCGACTTCGAGTTGCAGCAGTGGATGATGAACTTCAAGGTGCTCTCGACGCCGCCGCGGAGCTACTCGCCCACGCCGCATCCCTACGGCGTGAGCGTGGGTGTCAGCTATCGAGTCTTCTGAGCGGGGCGCCGGCCGCGGAGAGGGTGAGCCGGCAGAGGTCGTGCCTGACTCCTTTTCGTGCCGTTCGTCGAGTTTTTCGGCAGCGTGTAAGGTTGTGGCCTGACACGTTCGGCGCCATTTGTCGAGTTTTTGCGCAGCCTGAGAAGCACCTGTCCAGTTTGGGCCACCACCTCTTCCGAGCCGTCCGGGGACGTGCCGCACGGGGCGTGGTACACTTTTTCGGGTAAACGATTTCCCGGGTCCAGCTCCTCCGCCGCGCCGTGCGGCGGGCTGGCCGGCGCCGGAGCGCGGCGGTGTGCAAGTTTTTTTCCGCCGGGCCGCTTTGGCGCTTGACAAGTGTACGAGTAAACCCATTTACTAAAGGCGAACGTCCGGCAGCGCCGCGGGCGAATCCGCACCTGCAGGTGAGATAGTGACCGCATTGCTCCCAGCTTTCCTCGCCCCGAGCCACCTGGCCCAGTTCCCGGCTCTCCTGGCCTTCAGCGCCGGGCCTCTGGCGCATCTCAAGGCCCTCGACATCGCCGTCATCGCCCTCTACTTCGGTATGGTCGTCTGGATCGGCTTTTACCTCAAGGGCAGATCCAACACCAGCGAAGAATTCTTCATGGCCGGACGCGAGATGACCGCGTGGATTGCCGGCCTCAGCTTTGTCTCGGCAAACATGGGTTCGCTCGAGCTGATGGGCTGGGCCGGCTCGGCTTACCAGTACGGCATCCTGGCCACCCACTGGTACTGGATCGGCGCCATCCCGGCCATGCTCTTCCTCGGCCTGGTGATGATGCCCTTCTACTACGTCTGCAAGACGCACTCGGTGCCGGGGTATCTCGACCTGCGCTACGGCGGCGGCGCGCGCTCGGTGGCGGCCTTCTCCTTTGCCATCGAGATGATCCTGATGAGCGGCGTGAATATGTTCGCCATGGCCGTGGTCATGAAGGTCGTCCTCGGCTGGGACATCAACTTCTCGATCATCGTCAGCTCGGTTGCGGTGGCCATCTACGTGGGCCTGGGCGGCCTGCGCTCGGCCATCTTCAACGAGGTGCTCCAGTTTTGCCTCATCTGGGGCGGCGCCCTGCTGGTGCCCATCCTCGGCCTCTACCAGGCCGGCGGGGTCTCGGGCCTGAAGACCAAGATGATGGCGAACCTCCATTCGCTGACCGGGGTCCAGCCCGACAGCTACTACCACCTCTGGCGCGACACCGGCCACTTTGCGGCCAACCCGATGGGCGTGCACTGGACCGGCATTGTTCTCGGCCTCGGCTTCGTGATCAGCTTTGGCTACTGGACCACGGATTTCCTCGTGGTGCAGCGCGTGCTGGCCGCGCACAACCTCCGCGCCGCCCGCATGGCTCCGATCATCGGCTCCTTCTTCAAGATGGCGGTGCCGTTCATCGTGATCCTGCCCGGCCTGCTCGGTCTGGTGCTCTTGCAGAACGCCGACGGCTCGCACCGGCAGCTTGTGGGCGAGGATGTGACGACGGCCTGCTCGTTCAGCTCGGCCGGCGCTCCTGAGAATCCCACCGCCTGCAAGGCCGCGATGGGCAAGGCACAGCTCTCCCCGTCCGAACAGCAGAGGGTTCTGGCCGGCGGGCCAGACGCCGAGTTGCACACCTACAACCAGGCCCTGCCCCTGATGATGGTCCGCTATCTCGGACCCGGTCTGCTCGGCCTGGGCATCACGGCTCTCATCGCCGGCTTCATGAGCGGCATGGCCGGCAACGTCAGCGCCTTCTCCACGGTGTGGACCTACGACATCTACAAGCCGTTGATCAACAAGAAGGGAACGGACAGCCACTACGTGATGGTGGGCCGCATGGCCATTGTCGTGGGCGTGATTGTCTCCATCGGCGCCGCGTACCTGGTGCAGCAGTTCCACGGCATCATGGACTACGTGCAGGCGCTGTTCTCCATCTTCGTCGCTCCCTTGCTCGCTGCAATCCTGTTCGGTATGTTCTGGAAGCGCGCCACCAAGCTGGCCGGCTTCATCGGCCTGCTCGGCGGCATCGTCTTCTCGGCCAGCCTCTTCATTTGGGTCAAGCTCACTCCTTCGGCGCTGGCCACGGTGGCTCTCTCGCCCGACGCCAAGCCGATGGCCGAGAATGTCTTCCGCGCATGGTGGGCCTTCTGCTTCGCGGCCATTGTCATCGTGGTGGTGAGCCTGCTGACAAAGCCGCGGCCGGTGGCCGAGCTGGACGGTCTGGTCTACGGCGCCACCAAGCTGCCCCGCGAGGAGCCGGTGCCCTTCTACAAGAACGAATACGCGTGGGCCGTTCTCGTCGTGGTCATCTTCGCGGCGCTCAACATTCTGTTCTGGTAGACCGGACTGACCGGCGCAGGCGCCGGTCGTCCCGGCTTCGCAGCGGCGAAGCGAGAGAGGAAAAGGGAAAGCGATATGCATGGTTCGGGAATTGCGATCTGGTTCTTCATCGGAGTGCTGCTGTTTGTTTACGGCGTGATGGTCTTTGGCTACGGCATTTACGAGTTGGCCACGGGCACGCTGGCTCCGGTGGAGCTGAGTTACCTGCACACGCCCGTCTGGTGGGGCGCGCTGCTGACCGTGCTGGGTCTGGTTTACATTGTGAAGTTCCGTCCCGGGCGCCAGAGCAAGTAGCCGAGCCCAGGGGAAAGTAGCAAGGCGCGCCGCACCGTCACGCCGCGCGATGCAGTTTGAAACCATCCCGGCCGCGGGCTCTCCGGATCATGACGGCCTCCGGAAGCCCGGCCGGCACGCAATCCGCCGCGCAGGCGGCACGGTTCTACCAAGGAGTGGAAACACCATGGCAACACGGACGATGACCTTTGGCGTAGTAGTTGGCAACCGCGGCTTCTTTCCCGATCACCTGGCCAAGAGCGGCCGCGAAGAAATCATCTCAGTCCTGGAGGCGGCTGGCGCGCGCGCGATCGTGCTGGGCCCCGAGGATTCGAAGTACGGCGCGGTGGAGACTTACACCGAATCGCAGCGCTGCGCGGAGCTCTTCAAGAAGCACGCCGACGAGATCGACGGCATCATCGTGACCCTGCCGAACTTTGGCGAGGAGCGCGGCATCGTGGATGCCATCCGTCTCTCCGGGCTGAAGGTTCCGGTGCTGGTGCAAGCCACGCCCGACCGCTCGGACAACATGACCATCGCCGTCCGCCGCGACAGCTTCTGCGGCAAAATGAGCTGCTGCAACAACATGATGCAGTACGGCATCGACTACTCGCTGACCACGCTGCACACCGAGGCGCTGAGCTCCGACGAGTTCAAGGCCGATCTGGAGTGGTTCTCGCAGGTCTGCCGCATCGTCAAGGGCCTCAAGAACCTGCGCATCGGCGCCATCGGCGCTCGTCCCGCCGCGTTCAACACGGTTCGCTACTCCGAGCGCCTGTATGAGGGTTCCGGCATCTCCATCGAGCCGATCGACCTATCCGAGATCTTCGGCCGCATCGCCAAGCTCGCCGACAACGACGACGCGGCGCAGGCCAAGCTGGCCGCTATCAAGAGCTAC